>JBOHOS010000827.1:0-4118 GCA_050731295.1 Nitrospiraceae bacterium
ACGAGATACTGGCCCCATCGTGTTGACAGGCAGGCGAGTCCAGCTTTTCTGTTTTCATCTGTTTTCAAAGGAACCTAGCTATGAGATGTACACTCTTTGTTGATGGCTTGAGATCAATCGATGTCCCAGAACATGTGCGCGCCCTGTTTGAGCCATTCGGGGTGGTCACCGATGCGAGAGTCATCACCCTGGGGATGGATTCTCGGTTTGGTTATGTGACCATGGGCAGTGAGACTGAAGCGCGCGCGGCCATCCTTCAGCTCAACGGGCGGAGTGTACAGGGTCGCCGATTGCGTGTCAGTTGGTCGCTCTTGATTGACCCGGACGGCGACACCCCCAAGACCGCTGCGTAACGTCCCGCCAGTCTCCAGTCTGTTCCCCCGCTCCAACGGCATCTGATCCTCCCCCCCCTTGATGGTAGCGCGAGCCTCACCGCCTAGCTCCGCTGCTCATGCAGGAAGACATCATATTTCGGAACTTCAGTGAGGATCTTCAGTTTGGCCGTGAGCGCCAACGGTTCAATATTTAGAAGGGCATGGCATGTATGGTGTGAGGTGACACGATAGGAAGCGGAACCAACAATTGAACGACGTTATCTTAATCAAGACGAGTGCGAACTTGCCTTGTCCTGCCCGCTATGTCAGTGTAGAATCCTCGCCAGTGTTCAGGGTTGGGCTGAAGGGCATCCTCATTTAGGATCAATCACTAAAGGCCGTCGTTATGGGCAGGAGAAATCATTTCCCCAAAGATCTTGATATTCGTGAATTGCCCTCTTATGGATTTACGGAAGCCGGGCACTACTTACGCATCCCACCCACCACGATTCGATGTTGGGTCACGGGGCGGTACTACCCGAGTCAAGCCGGTACGCAAATTTCCAAACCCATTGTTCAACTGCCTGATCCACAAAAAAGGCTCTTGTCCTTCCTGAATCTCGTCGAGATTCATGTGCTGGACGCTATCCGTCGCGAACATAATATTGCCCTGGAAAAAGTAAGAATTGCCGTGTCGTATCTCTCAAAACATTTCCCATCAAAGCATCCACTGGCTGATCGAGAATTTGAAACCGACGGCATGAATTTGTTCATTCAGAAATTTGGCCAATTAATCAGCATCTCTGAACACGGGCAATTGGCGATGAAGGAAGTGCTCGAGGCCCACTTACACCGTATTGAGAGAGACCTGGCCGGGATTCCAGTGAAGCTGTATCCCTTTACGCGCAAGCGGAACATACACGACTTCAAAGAAGAGCCCAAGGCCGTCGTCATTGATCCACGTGTGTCATACGGCCGACCCGTCCTAGTTGGAACAGGCATTCCCACCGCCGTGGTTGCCGAACGCTACAAGGCGGGTGAATCAATGGATGATTTGGCAGACGACTATGGCCTCACGCGGCTCGAAATCGAAGAAGCGATCAGGTGCGAACTCTCCCTCGAAGCCGCCTGAACCTCCTGTCTTTTTCCTCGACCGTTCCCTTGGAAAGAAACGAATTGCCACGGCTCTTTGCCAGGCAGGCGCAATGGTTCACATCCACGACGACCATTTGTGCCGGACGCTAAAGACGAGGAATGGCTGTCCTGTTGAGTTTGACAACCGCGTTACGCGCAGTCATAAAACACACGCAGGGGATTAGCAGTTACGGATATGGTCACTGGAACTCATAGCGGGACAGAGAGTCGAAAGGTCACATTGAACCGTCAGCGCAGAGTCCGTCGGGGCATGGCTGTCTGGATTCAGGTCGCCGTCATGCTGCTGGCGGTGTCCAGCGAGGCTGGCCAAGAGGAATGGCTGCAAGGCAATCGCATCAAGATCCGGCCCGGAGGATTTGAGGGGCAGTCGTTGATCACCATGGAAATGGGGCAAGGCGGGGACGTCTGGATCAAGCAAGACTCCAAGGCGGACGACAAGCTCACCACGCTGAGCCTGTTGCTCGTGGCCGGAAAAGCCGTGGCCGTCACCGGGGGGGAGTTACCCAGCGGCGCGGAGATGGAAATCCTGGATCGGGCTGGTCTTCAGTTGCAATTAGTCGAATACATCCTGGCGCGCGCGTTTCCGGCTGGGCCCGATGGCGTGAAAGGCCAGAAGAAGATGGCGATGAGCGAGAAGAAGGAACCGATCCGTATCGGGACCACCGGAGCGAAAGGCTATTTCTCTCCGCCGTGGAGCGTGTCCGGCAAAGCCACACTGCTCGCCCCCGACAAGATCGGCTTCGACTTCACGTTTTCGTTTGCCGGAGAAAAGGCCAAGAAGAAAAGAAGCACCCTCAAGTTTGCCGGCATTTGGCAACGCGACGCGCGAACCCCGCAGTTCGACGACCGCCTGCCGCTGGAAGGCTGGAAGATCTATCTGCTCGGCACACGCACGGGTGACAAAACGGCAGAGTACGGAGCCGTCCCCACGGAGAGCTACAAAACACTGGGCCACCTGCGCGAAGCGTTACAAAAGCAGCCGTAGCCGGATGTTGAAAAAGGCGAATGAGTTTTTCGAGGCGTCGATCAGCGATCTGAGCTGTCGAAGAATCCGAATTCCTTCAAGAGACGCTGCACGCGCGGCAGTGGTCGTGGGGAGCGTCGAGGGCGGTAATGAAAGCCTGCCACTGGCCTGCGTTCAGACCGAAGGTCCGGCGATCCGCAAGAGTCTCGTCCGCCCGCGCAAGCGCGCTTTCGAGGACAAACTCACTGACTGAACGACGGGAGGCAGCAGCAGCGGCCTGCAAAGTCCGCTTTGCGGCTGGTGTAAGCCGCAAATCCAATTTCTCTGTACGAGCAGTATGAGCTGCCATAAATGGCATCCTTCCTCATGGCTTTAGGCGCAAGGTATATGTCACGTCGGACAACGTCAAGACAGTACAATAGTCGGCGGCTTCCAACGGCCATCGAGGCGGCGAAGGAGCGTTGGGTCGATTATCGCCGTCGCAAGTCCAAGGGATAACCAGACCGGAGGCGCTATGGCACTCACACGTGATTTCAAGGACACAGTCGTGGCGCGCGCGCAGCGCGACCCGCGCTTTCGCGAAATACTCTTCACTGAGGCGATCAACGCGTATCTCGGAGGCGACACCGCCGCGGGCAAGGCCATCCTGCGCGATCTGGTCAACGCCACCGTCGGATTCGAAGAATTAGCCGCCGTATTGAACAAGCCGAGCAAGAGCCTGCATCGAATGCTCGCGCCGCGCGGCAACCCGAGCACGGAGAACTTCTTCAGTATCGTGAGCACCCTCCAGAAGAAAGCCCGCGTGAAACTGCGCGTAACCGCCAAGACCGGCTGAGCGCTGACCTGGGTCACCTGCGCCAAGCGTTACAAAGGCAGCCGTAGATTGTATCGGCACGCGATGGGACAGTTGGCGTGCCTGCACGCGTTCGTCTATCGCCGCCTTTCTCTACAATCATTACGTGGGTCTTCGCCCATATGCTGAAGGGCATTCGGCACCGATGGAGTTGACGTCAACGATTGAAGCGAGCACGAGTAATTGAATGGATCTCGCTTGACCACGTACACGTTTGCCACTACATTCCCTCCTTCAACACATCGCATGAAGGAGAGCCATGGATTCTAAAGAAATATCGCCCACGACAAAGAAGAAATCAGCGCCCAAGAAGATCAGCAAGCCACAGGCGGCAGCAACCACGGAGAGCAGGGGACCGGTTGAGCAAGGTCACGATCTGCATCACCTCATCGCGGCGCGTGCCTATGAACTATTCGTGCGACGGACAACGCGTGGCCCGCTGGATGACTGGCTTGAAGCCGAGCGTGAGGTTCTGAGCAGTAATGGATCTGCGGCTCAGTAGGCTGCGTCTAGGGAACCCCTCACGATCCCCTACCTCTAAGCTTTCGCCACGACGCCAAAGGCTTTTATCTAAGTTTGGTTGTCACTATAGGTAAAAAGCGGTATTCTGCGGCTTACTTATGAGTGTGGTCAGGGCGCCTACCACAACGACTCTTCCCCGACCTCAAGACCGACTACGTGCTGGCAATCCACCCTACAATGATGGCGATTGGCACGGACAACCCCTGCACGAGGGTGCATGAACAAGAAGGACCTTAGCGAACGCGATATCTGCACCAAGTTCATCACGCCGGCCGTCGAACGGGCGGGTTGGGATGTGGCATCGCAGATT
>JBOHOS010000828.1:0-5388 GCA_050731295.1 Nitrospiraceae bacterium
GTATGTGCCTCGGATTATAGCCGCGAAGGAAATCTATTCCCAGCCGGAAAAATACCTTGGCCTGACGAAGAAAGATCTGTACACGCCTGTGGACACGGAAACGGTGACGGTCAACGTCAAGGAATCCCAGCGCCATTTGGCCTTCATTGCCGAGGAATTCGGCTCGTACTTTCTCGAACTCAAGATGCTGAACCCCGAGATCAGAAAAGAGTACCTGCCCAAAGGCAGCCATCGCATCAAGGTTCCCAAACAGGGCTGCCCCTTCCGCTGCTTGAAGCAAGATAAGCTCCCCTAATGCGCCTTGGAGTGAAGCAGCCGCCGATGCGCGCACTCATGGGTCGGCTGCTGACCGCTGCATTGAACGCGGTGGATCCCGCCATCGCGGTCCGCCGGTGCGTCCGGCGGCGCCGTTCCAGCCTCAGCATCGGGCCTCACTACTACGATCTTCGACGCTATCGGCGTCTCGTCGCGGTCGGAGCCGGCAAAGCCTCGGCGCGCATGGCGAGCGCGCTGGAAGACGTCCTCGGCGATCGATTGACGGACGGGATGATCGTCGTCAAATATGGCCATGCGTGCGTGACCCGGGCCATCGAAGTTCTGGAAGCCGGTCATCCGGTTCCGGATCGAGCCGGCCAACAAGCGGCGGAGCGGCTGCTCCAACTGATCGGGGGACTGTCCTCGGCGGATCTGCTCTTTGTGCTTCTGTCCGGCGGCGCCTCGAGCTTATTGCCGGCCCCTGTGCCGGGGGTGACGCTGTCCGATAAACAACGTATCACGCAGCTTTTGCTGCGGAGCGGCGCAGGGATTCAGGAGATCAACACGGTTCGCAAACATCTCTCCTCTCTCAAAGGAGGCCGGCTCGCAGCCGCGACGCCGGCGAGGGTGATCTCGTTGATCTTGTCGGATGTCATCGGGGACGACTTGGGAACCATCGGATCCGGGCCGACGGCGCCGGATCCTACGACCTACGCGAGCGCGGTTCACATCCTCCGTCGTTATGCCATTTGGGATCGCGTGCCGGCTCGAGCTCGACAATACCTGCTCGAAGGCAGACGCGGGCTGCGTGCCGAATCGCCCAAGCCGGGAGCGCCGGTCTTCACGCGCGTCCAAAACCAGATTATCGGCAACAATAACGCCGCCGTGGAAGCAGTGGCGCGAGAGGCCGCACGAGAAGGCTTCCGGTCGATGGTGCTTTCCACGTCTCTCACGGGTGAGGCTCGGGAGACGGCTCGATTCTTTGGCGCTCTTGCGCGGGAGATCGTCACCACGGCCCGGCCGGCCCGGCCACCCGTCTGTGTCATCGCAGGAGGGGAGTTGACGGTGTCGGTGCGCGGGGACGGCAAAGGCGGGCGGGCGCAGGAGTTTGCACTGGCGGCGGCACGTGAAATCTCGGGGCTGCCGAATGTGTGGGTGGCGGCATTCGGCACCGACGGCACCGATGGACCGACCGACGCCGCCGGCGCGGTCGTGGATGGCCGGACGATGGCCCGCGCGGCGTCCCTCGGCTTAAGTCCCGTGGACGCGCTGGTCAACAACGACGCCTATCCGTTTTTCAAGCGACTTGATCAATTGATCGTGAGCGGTCCGACGGGAACAAACGTCAACGACCTGTACCTGCTCATCGTCCGCTGACGTCGATCAACAAAAAAGACGCAACGTCATGCCCGAACCCTTCTTTCTTCCATTGGAAGCCTGTGAGGACCCGGCGCTGGTCGGCGGCAAGGCCGCCGGACTAGGCCGTTTACTTCGGCAAGGATTTCCCGTGCCGCCTGGCTTCTGCCTCACGACCGTGGTGTATCGGCAGGCATTGAAAGAACTTGGGATCGATCCTGAGGCGCAATGGGAACAGGCGCGGGTCGCTTCCGACTCCTCGCGCGACGACCTGCTGAAGGAGTGCCGTCGCCGCATTGAAACGTTTTCGACCGCCCAGACCATGCTCTGGATCTCGGAGCTCAAGCTGTCGCAAGTGGAACGCACCCGGGACACCGACAACGACACTCTCTGGGCGGTTCGGTCGTCGGCTTCCGATGAGGACACCATCACGGCAAGCTTTGCAGGCGTCTATCACACACGTCTCGGCGTCTCTCGATCGCGGATGGCTTCGGCCATCATCGAGTGCTGGGCGTCGATATGGACGCCGGCCTCGTTGGCCTACCACACCCGTTCAGCCTCCCAACGAACCATCCCGTGTATGGCCGTCGTGCTCCAACCGCTGCTTTCTCCATTGGCAGCCGGTGTGGCGTATTCTCGCCATCCGGTTGCAGGCCGGTCGGATGTCGTCGCCATCAACTCGGTAGTCGGTTTGGCCGAACCACTGGTGGGCGGCCGCGTCACACCCGATTCTTTCATCGTGGAGCGAGGCCTTGGTTCGAGACAGCCGACCATCAGTGAGCGCCGAGTCGCGGAGAAGACAGTCAGACGAGTGGCCGATCGCACTGGGTTAATCGATCAGCCGGTGCCATTAGAGGATCGGCGCGCGCCCTCCTTGAAAGATCGAGACATTCTCGACGTGGCCGGTCTGGCCGTCAAAGTCGAAGGAGTCTTCGGTATGCCTGTGGATATCGAATGGGCGATCGATGGCCGGCGCATCTGGCTGCTTCAAGCGAGACCGATTCCGCCCACACGTTCGCTGGAAGGCTCGCCGCTGTCCGTGGCGTCATGCGTGTGGTCTCGAGCCAACTTCAAGGAAACGCTTCCGGATCTTCCGAGTCCCCTCGGCCTCTCGTTCCTCGAAGCGTTCATGGAAGCGAATATCGTGCGTCATTATCGCGAGCTGGGCTGCAGGATGCCGCCAGGACTCCCGTCGGCCCGGATCATTCGAGGACGTCCCTATATCAATGTGACCTTATTGCAGTCGTTCACGTACCAACTGTCCGGAAACCCTGCGCTCGTGCTCGAACAGATGGGCGGCCAGAGCAATCCTGTGCCGGCGAGCCCGCCCCGTCTGGCGTGGTGGAAGTTGCTTCGCGCGGTGCTGCTGATGGAGATAAAGATCAGGCGCGCGGCCAAACACGCGCCCGCCTGGTTCGCCGATATGAAGCGGTTGGGACAGACTCATGCCGAGATGCCGATTGCGACGATGGCGCCGGAGGATCTCCTGGCGCGGATGGAGGGATTGGGCAAGCGTCTGCAAGAGCGCGATGTGACCTTTGCTCTCGCGGGCGGCGTCTCGCAAGGATTTCAAGTCTTGAACTGGCTGCTCGGCAGAAGAGTGGGACCGAGCGGGAAGTCCCTGCTCAACACCGCCCTTCAAGGGTTGGGCACTGTCATCAGCGCCAAGCAAATTCTTTGGTTGGCCGAACTCGCCGAGCAGGCCGGCCGGGAGCCGGTGGCGCGGGATTTTTTGATGGCCGATCCGTGGGACCCGGCGCCGTTCCGGGCTCGGCTGGCCGGGACTCGATTCCTTCTGGGGTTGGAAAAGTACCTGCGCGAGTACGGCCATCGAGCGATCGGGGAATCCGATCCCATGTCTCCCCGATTCGCAGAGGGTCCGGATTATCTGCTGGGGGTGGTCAGGGGGCACCTGCTTGCTCCGCGTCCTCACGCGGCGTCGGTGATCCGCCATGAGCAGGAATCGGCCCGGGAAGACGCGTTGCGGCGGATTCGCGCCGCCTTGGGCCGCCGATGGCACGAACGGGCTCTGTTCGCCTGGTGGTATCGTCGGCTCCGTCTCTTTCTCGCCTTGCGCGAGGCCAACCGCCATCACATGATGTATTTCTCAGGCGCCGTCCGGCGGGTAGCGCGGGCGATCGGGACCCGCCTGGCAGGCATCAGCGTTCTGGAGTCGGGGGAGGATGTGTTCTACTTGACTATCGACGAACTGGGAGTCATCCTCGGTGATACCGCGCAGGACTGGAAAAATCGTATAGCGGTACGGAAAGCCGAGCGCGTGCAGAATGCGGCGCATCACGGGCCGGACACGGTGATCGGACTTGAGAACTCCCCTCCGGGCGGCATCAAGGCTCAGGGGCCTGAGGCGTTAAGAGGGATTCCGGTCAGCGCCGGGTATGCCGAAGGGCCTGTTCGACTTGTCGTGTCGCCGGATCACGCTCGCCTGGTGAAACGCGGCGACATTCTCGTCATGACGGTCATTGACCCCGGCATGGCGCCGGCCTTGGGGCTTGCGTCGGGCCTCATCGTTGAAATGGGGGGAACGCTTTCGCACGGCGCCATCATTGCTCGAGAATATGGTATTCCGGCCGTGGTCAATGCGCACGGCATCATGCAGGTGTTGAAAGACGGCGAGCGGGTGGGTGTGGACGCCCGGAGCGGGGAGATTCGACGGCTTGGCGCATAAAGACGCCCGGCGCGCAATCGGTGGTCTCTGACGAGCCGGTTTGAATTCCATCACGCACGCCTCTTTTCTACGTAAGTACACGGCCGATACACGCGGCGGGTGGATTTGGACGATACTCATCCGAATATTTTGTAAAGGCGGCTCGACGATCATGAATCAAGTTCCCTCATTCGCGTCGTTTGGCCCCGACCATGCGGCTCATCAGCAGCAGCCGGTCAACGTTCTCTTGGTGGATGACAGCCCGGAAAGCCTCACCGCCATGGAGGCTCTGCTTTCGGGACCGGACCGCAATCTGGTGAAGGTGGCCTCCGGTCAAGAGGCACTCAGATATCTTTTGACGCACGACGTCGGGTTGATTTTGTTGGATGTGAAAATGGCGGGCATGAGCGGCTATGAAACCGCAGCCCTCATCCGAAAACGCGAGCGAACCCGAAACATTCCCATTATATTTTTGACCGCGTACAGCAAAGATGACGACGATATCACGCGCGGCTATTCCTACGGGGCCGCGGGATACGAATTCAAGCCGATAGTCCCGGCCACGTTGCAATCAAAGGTAAGCTGCTTCGTGGAACTCGCCAAGCAAGCCGACGGGTTGAGGTCCCAGAAAGAAGATCTGGAGCGTGTCGAAGCCGAGTTGATGCGGGCCAAAGCTACGGCGGCCGTGGTCAAGTATGCTCCGGCGCCGGTCTTCATCGCCGACGGGACGGGAACAATTCTTCAGGTGAACGATGCCGCCGAGGAATTGCTCGCGTTAAAATTGGAGGAGACCGTCGAGCGCTCGGTGTCCCGCATGCTGAGTGCGAACGACACCTGGCAGGTCGCCGCCGCGCTTCGAGAGGTTGTCGAACGGGGGGTCATGCGAGAGGTTTCGTTCCGGGTCATGCGCGGGGACGGGGAAGCTTTGCCGATCGTGCTGCGGGTCTCGCCCTTGCGTGACGACGTTGAACGGGTCATTGGAGTCATGGGCCTCCTTTGCGACATGCGCGCGTACGAGCAAGTCATCGCTGATCTTGAACGAACCAAGGCGGAGCTCGATGGAAAAAACCTGGACCTGGAAGCGTTTCGAGATATCGTGGTGGCGCGCGATC
>JBOHOS010000829.1:0-2044 GCA_050731295.1 Nitrospiraceae bacterium
CATGAAATTCGAAGCGAAGGTAGAGCTGATCGTCAACATAGAGAAGCAGATGAACGCTCCTGTGGAGCTTCATTTATTTGGAACCACAAGCCTCGCAGAGGCGCGCCCCACCAATTTTTTTGGTTACCTCTGTACCCACGGCAAGCCAATCGGCTAACTTGCCTCTCCTCGCATGTTCCCTATTTCCCTTCCTTGACCAGATCAGGACTGTCACCGAAACCGCTCGGCCAGCTCAGTTGGTTTGAACACGCCCCACTCGGTAATGATCGCGGTCACATATTCCGCTGGGGTGACGTCGAAGGCGGGATTCAGAACATCCACGCCGGTCGGAGCAATAGGATGACTGCCGTGAATCGTCATGACTTCTTTGGGATTGCGCTGCTCGATTGGAATCTGATCCCCCGACGGCGTGGCGAGATCGATGGTCGACGAAGGCGCCGCCACGTAAAACGGTATCCCGTGCGCCTTCGCGAGCACGGCCACCGAATAGGTACCGATTTTGTTGGCCACATCCCCATTCGCGGCAATACGATCCGCTCCGACGATGCAGAGATGAACTAGCCCCTGCCGCATGAACGTTCCCGCCATATTGTCGGTGATCAACGTGACCGGGATCTTATCCTGCATCAGCTCCCACGCGGTCAGGCGCGCACCCTGGAGGACCGGACGTGTTTCATCGGCTATAACTCGAATCTTTTTCCCCTGTTCCCATGCAGCACGCACGACGCCCAATGCCGTGCCGTACCCTGCCGTCGCCAGCGCCCCGGCATTACAGTGGGTCAAAATAGTGTGCCCATCGGCCACGAGCGAGGCCCCATGCTGCCCCATGGTTTTATTCAGCGCGATGTCCTCGTCCAGGATGCGTTGTGATTCTTCGAACAGTCGACGCTTACACTCAGCCACCGGCAGGCTACGCATCCCTTCCAAAGTCCGCTTCATGCGCTCAATGGCCCAAAACAGGTTCACGGCCGTCGGGCGGGTCGCGGCGAGATGATCACAAATCGTCAGCACGCTCTTCGCGAACTCATCAGGAGAGTTCGCGGACAAGGACTGCGCGCCCAGCGCCACCCCCATGGCCGCCGTCACGCCGATTGCCGGCGCCCCCCGCACCCGTAACTCCCGGATCGCCCGGGCTACCGCCTGATAGTCCCGGCAATCCAGGAATTCCACCTGCTCCGGCAATCGGCTCTGGTCCAGCAGCCGGACCACTCCGTCTTTCCATTCAACGGTCGGGATCATCACCCACCTTTCATTGGCTTATTTGCGCGGCTCAGTTGAATATGAAGGGGTATCGTAGCACCAAGGTCATGAGAAGTTAAGGCCTTATGCCGATCTCTCTGTGGCAATCCTCTCTCGGTGTTGTCCTGCCTGGAACGCTCCGTAACGCTCCATAATGATCTGAAATGCGAAAAACACCATCTGCGCTATAATTTTCCGTGGCGTCAGGCCGGCTGAGACACAGGAGGTCTACAATGAAACCCTTGCATCCTGTCATCGCCTTGGCGGCGATCATCTTCACGGCTTTGGTCACAGGTTGTGCCAGCCAAAGGCTTTCGACAGCGGAAACGGACCAATCACTCAAAGCTGAGCGGATTGAGGATCCCTTGGCAATCCTGCCGGTTATTCCGGTTTCGAAAACGATCCCGGCCAGTTCGTCACAATCAGGCACCCGCAGCACCGACACGTTGTCCTCAAAGAATGCGTTCCAGCCCAATGCTTCAGACGCATTCATGTATCTTTTTGATATCCCGTTTCGGTTTGATCGATTCACACTCCTACCGGACGCCAGAGCCATGGTGGAGGTCAATGCCATGCGCCTCAAAGAGTCGGATGAACGCAGGTGGGCGCTTCTGCTGGAGGGTCGATGCGATGAGGTTGGAAGCCGGGACTATAACCTCGTGCTGGGAGAACGGCGAGCGCAGGCCGTGAGAGAGTATCTTGAGAACCTCGGCATTCCATCCGCTTCCATCGAGATCGTCAGCTATGGCAAGGACCGGCCGGTTTGCGATGACCATAATGAACACTGTTGGGCCAAGAACCGAAC
>JBOHOS010000830.1:0-2918 GCA_050731295.1 Nitrospiraceae bacterium
TCTCACCCTTCCATCTACGTATAAACATTATATTTCTCCCACAGATTGATCGCTTCGGTGTCAGCGTACCATCTGTTACTTAGGTGTCAAATGACCAACATGGCTTTGAGCGGTGAAATGATCGCAAAGATAATACCTGACCGCCAGTGAGTTCAATACCTCAGAAGTAGTTCCTTTCCCCCTACTAAAGATGTACTGGTGACCTAATCCGGCGTTCGTGAGCTTGTCCTCTCGGCCTCTGCCAATTACGCATATGTGTCATCTTGAACAACACTGAGACGAAACTGGTACAACTAAATGTTCAGAGTCTTTCCATAAAGGTAATTTCGGGAGAGATAATGCATGATCTTATAGATAGGCTCAGGCAATTCTGAGCCTGGCACGCTGTTTGAGTTAACTAGATCAACATATGAATCTGCAAGGCAGCAGACCAAAGACCTAGGACCTATGTCCAATTGACTGCTCGGAAGGTTATAGATAAATTCCACAGAATCATAATTAAGTATCATTGACTAACATCATCGAAAAAGGGGTGCACATGAAAAGCGAAGACAATAATTTAAATGTTCTAGAACGGTCGGATGAGTCATCAAACGATGATTTCGACTCCAGCATTGCTGATTTACGAGGCGGCCCCGGCATTCTTCTACTCTCTACTGACACCCGTCTGCTTCATATGAATCGAAAAGGGTGGGAGTTGATTAAGCAAATCAACGAATCACTACACCTGAAAGCCGGTGGTTTGATGCCCACAGCTATCACACAGATCTGTTCCGAAATCCAAAAATTGATGCAATCCCAAGTTGGCTCAAAGGACTGGGAACAGTTGGAAGTTAGGCGTATGACGGGAAGCGGCAAAAGCTCTGTTCTTCTTCGAGGTTTTGGCTTGCCTAGCGGCGGCAATTTCAAACACTCACGCATCCTTATCATAATGGAATCCCTCGGTCGTCGCGAGAAAATGACGGAACAGGCGAAAGAACGCTTTCAGCTTACGAACCGAGAGCAAAGCGTCGTTCAAAACCTAGCAAGAGGCTGGACGAATAAAGAAATCGCATCTGCTCTTGGGATTACCGAACCAACAGTAAAAGCACATATCAAGCACATCATGGAAAAAACTAAGTGTACCACTCGCACGGGCATCCTTGCGCAAATTCTACACGCTTGAATGATTCCCCGGATTGAACAGTTTTTTTGAAGACAGCGCTAGCGCTGACTGACTAGTGGAAACCTGCATCGGTTTAACCCAGCTTCTAGGAGCCTGTCCGAGTAAGCGTCTGAACGATGAGTGAAACCATGTTCCTTGTGAGGGAGTCGTGTTCTTTATCGGGGCTTTTGATCATGAGACGTAAGGTGAAGCCCGAAAGCGCTGTCAACTGCAATGCGCGGCCTCCAGAAGTAGGGGCATCCCATGCCCATGCTGGCTCGCGTCAGCTCCAACAGCCCCACCTTGGTCTTAATGATTTTCTGCTCCTTCGTCATTGTCCTCGCTCCTTTCGGTGAAGGCGAGGACTCTACCTGACTGTCAGACTAAGTTTCAGCACATGCACTTCAAGAGGTTATGGCTCATGCACACCAGGTTCCACTCCTGGGCCATGTTCTCGAGTCCTCGCAGGACTTTGCCGGAACCTACGTGCCTGTTGATCTGCCTCAAGACGGGCTCCATCTTCTGCGCAACCGGAACCGTCTCAGGTAGCCGCCCTACCTGAGTTTGCTCTGCATTCGGGGCGACGAGGCCTGTGCCTTAACTCAGTGTCCTCGAAAATCGGGGGCAAGATCACTCAAAATTCCTCGCATTTTAGGCTGGTGAGCCGCCTGGGACTCGAACCCAGGGCCCTCGCCTTAAAAGGGCGATGCTCTACCGACTGAGCTAGCGGCTCACCGCGTTAAGAAGAGGATTGTACTCTTCGCTTGCTCCCCAATCCTATTGATAAAACCGATAGGAGGGTAATAAGCAGGAGCAGACCTTTGAAAACTATGAACGCGACCTTCTAATAGGACTTCGAAGCATAATGGCCTCGTCACGTCGCGATCCGGTTGAAATGATATCGATGGGGCATTCAGCTAATTCTTCAATCCGTTGTAGGTATTTCTTGGCTTCCGAGGGCATCGATTTATAAGATGTTAATCCAGTTGTATCGCTCGTCCATCCACGCATTTCCTCATACACTGGCTCACATGCGGTGAGCATCTCTAAGTCAGATGGCATCTCTCTATAGAGTTTCCCGCCATAGCGGTACCCGGCACACAATCTTAGCTTTTTGCAACCATCCAGAACATCAAGTTTAGTGACCGCTAATGAAGTTAGCCCATTGACCCGGGTTGCATACCGCACCAGAACCCCGTCGAACCATCCACACCTTCGTGGTCGACCAGTTGTTGAACCAAACTCTCTTCCACGTTCCTGCAATCTTCCTCCAATTGCATCCACCAACTCGGTCGGAAAGGGCCCACTGCCGACACGTGTTGTATAGGCTTTAGCGACCCCCATTACGGCATTGATTTTCGTTGGTCCCACCCCTGTTCCGGTACAAGCTCCGCCAGCAGATGCACTTGAGGATGTCACATACGGGTATGTACCTAAATCTACGTCAAGATGAGTTCCTTGAGCACCCTCAAAAAGGACAGCTTTCCCGGCATCGATAGCCTTGTTCAGTAATATAGAGGTATCAGCGAGATAGCATTTCAAACGCTCTGCATATGCCATGTACTGTTGAAAGACTTTCTCGAGTTGGAAGCCGCTGACTCGATAGAGACGCTCTAGAAATTCATTGATTTCAACAAGATTTTCATCAAGCTTTCTTCGGAAGAGTGGCGGATTCAGCAGATCTTCCATACGAATCCCTATTCGTGCCATTTTGTCAGCGTAGGACGGACCTATTCCTCTCCCCGTTGTGCCAATACGTCGAGACCCTTTGGAT
>JBOHOS010000831.1:0-13694 GCA_050731295.1 Nitrospiraceae bacterium
CCCAGATACTGTACTTTACGGATGGTGTCATGATGATGCAGTCAGAACGGAAGCCACAGAATCGTTTTACCATAGTGAAAACCAAAGCTCAATCTTCACTCCCCCGCACGACTGCCCCTCGCAACCTGATCTTTCTGTAATTCTTGTGTTACAGTGACGGCTCTCAACACACCAAGGGTGCACGAATGCGAGTGCTTGTGACCGGCGGAGCCGGCTATATTGGAAGCGTTGTCGCGGAACAATTGATCGGCGAAGGCCATCACGTCGTCGTGTACGACAATCTGTCGAAGGGGCATCGAGATGCAGTCAGCAATCGGGCGGTCTTTGTCCACGGAGATCTCTTGGACAATATCGCCTTAGGTCGTACCCTTCAAGAGGAGGCCGTAGACGGCGTGGTGCATATGGCTGCTGATTCACTGGTCGGCGAATCGGTACTCAACCCGGCGAAGTACTATCGCACCAATGTTCAGGGCGGTCTTGCTCTGCTGGACGCGATGCTGAAGGCCGGCGTCCGAAGCGTAGTGTTTTCATCCACCGCGGCGGTGTACGGCGAGCCGGCCAAGCAGCCGATTGAAGAAACGGATCCGACCTGCCCGACCAATCCCTATGGCGAGAGTAAGCTCGCATTCGAGCGGGCGCTGGCCTGGTATGGCAATGCGTACGGCTTGCGCGCGATCAGTCTGCGCTATTTCAATGCGGCCGGCGCGACCGCTCTGAACGGTGAACGGCACAATCCTGAAACCCATCTCATTCCGCTGGTGCTGCAGGCGGCGTTGACGGGACGGGACGTGACCGTATTCGGCGACGACTACCCGACGAAGGACGGCACCTGTGTTCGGGATTACATTCATGTCCAGGATCTCGCCACCGCCCATTTACTGGCCCTCAAGGCCCTGTCTTCCTCCAACGGGAACAGCGCGACCTTCAATCTCGGATGCGGCGGGGAGGGATACACGGTCCGCGAGGTCATTGAGGTCGCCAGACAGGTCACGAGCCGCGACGTTCCCCTGAAGATCGGCGCGCGCCGGCCGGGTGACCCCGCCGTGCTCATCGCCGGCTCCCAACGCATCAACCGGGAACTGGGGTGGCGTCCGGCCTTGCAGAACCTTCAGACCATCGTCGAATCAGCATGGGCGTGGATGAGGCAACGAGCCGGATCGCCATGACATCGCACGACCCATGAGTAAGCCCCGAGTCGTCATCATCGGCGGGGGCTTTGGAGGGCTCACCGCGACCCAAGCTCTTCGAAGAGCGCCGGTTGACATTGTTCTCATCGATCGAACGAATCATCATCTCTTCCAACCCCTCCTGTATCAAGTGGCCACCGCGGCGCTGTCTTCGGGCGATATCGCGTCTCCTCTCCGAACGATCCTCCGATCTCAACTCAATGTGCGGGTCGTCATGAGTGACGTGCTGACGATCGATCGAGCCAAGCGGGTCGTCACACTGGCTCACCAGACGCTTGCTTTTGATTACCTGATCGTCTCACCGGGCACGCAGCCGTCCTATTTCGGGCATGACCAATGGGAAACGCACGCGCCGGGCTTAAAGACGCTGCCGGACGCGCTGAGAGTCCGAGAACGTATTTTGTTGTCGTTCGAGCAAGCGGAGCGATTCATCGGCATGCCGGAGGCACGCCCCTATCTCACATTTTGCGTCGTCGGGGGAGGAGCAACGGGCGTCGAGCTCGCGGGCGCCTTGGCTGAGATCACCTTGAAATCGGTGCTGCCGGATTTCCACGCGCTCCGCGCGAACGAGATCCAGATCTTGCTGCTGGAGGCCGGGACTCGGATTTTGCCGAGCTTCCACCATGATCTTTCCACCAAGGCCCAGCGTCTTCTGGAAGAACTCGGCGTTCAGGTGCGACTGAACACCTCTGTGACCGAAGTCACGGACCGAGGCGTCTATGTCGGCGGAGCCTTTATTGAGACGGTCAATGTGATCTGGGCGCCGGGGAATATCGCGTCCCCGCTTCTGCGATCACTTCAGGTTCCAGTGAACCGCCAGGGGCAAGTGATGGTGGAGCCGGATCTTTCCATTCCGGGAGATCCATCCATTTTTGTCATCGGGGATGCGGCTTTCTGTCTCGACACCGAATGCCATCCTCTTCCGGCCCTCGCCCCTGTAGCGATGCAGCAAGGAAGGTATGTCGCCGGGCTCATCCAAGACCAGGTGCCTGGTAAAGACCGCCGTCCATTTCGTTTTCTCGATCGAGGGACCATGGCCACCATCGGAAAGGCCAAAGCGGTGGCTCAGATCGGGCGATTCCGTACGGCCGGACTGTTCGCCTGGCTGCTCTGGTCGCTGGTGCACATTTTTTTCCTGATCGGGTTTCGCAATCGATTCCGCGTCATGTCCGAATGGATATGGTATTACCTGACCTTCCGCCCGGGCGCTCGACTGATCCATTCGAGACTGCCTGACGACCAATGACCCGCATGGACTCCCGTCACGTTCAAATTGCCCGATTTCTAGCGTATCTCCTGGACAGCTCAATTCCCATTCCGGGCACTGCCATCCGGATCGGGCTCGATCCCCTGATCGGCTTGATTCCAGGACTGGGCGACGCGATCGCCGGCTTGAGTGGAACGCTGATTCTTCTCCTCGCGGGACAACAGCAGGTCCCGAAGATTGTGCTGGCGCGCATGGCCGTGAATATCGCGCTCAATAGTATCGTCGGCGCCATACCGGTCGTGGGCGATCTCTTTTCCGCGTGGTTCAAGAGCAACCTCCGGAACGTCGATCTCCTCGAACGGCATACTACTGCGGCGCTCCGTCCCTCAACGGCAGGCGACTGGGCGTTTGTGCTGGGGCTGGCGGCGATCGTGCTGATTGTGGTCGGCGGCATCGTGGCCGGCATCATCTGGCTGCTTCATCGAGCGTGGCAGACGCTCAACGGATCGGCCGCCTGAATGTCCGCCGCAAGGTTAGAGTGACGCGCGCGGTGGGGGCGGACTCGGCGCCGGCGGAATAGGCTCGGGAGATGGCGCTGGGTTCGGCGATGGAGGAAGCGGTTCCGGAGACGGAGGGGGGACGGGCGACGGAGGTAGCGGCTGCGGTTGTTCCGAGGATTGGGCGATGGCCTCGGGGCCGGACGGAAATCCGATCCCCAGCACCAGCATCCATATCATGACCTGTCCTGCGAAGGCGAGTCGCATCTGTCTGGCCGCTTAGCTGTAGGCGGTTTGTTTCACGCCCGCTCGGTACGATTCACGCCCCACCGCAAGCAACGGCTCCTTGGGAATGCCGAGCGCCCCGCCGCCAAGCGACATTCCCTACTGAGACCCGTGCTTGGAGGTTCGTTGAAATTCATGTCGGTGATCTTCGTACAGAGATAGTGTTGCTGCTGACGCCACCTCTCTGCGGGCAGAGCGAATTGAACAGTGCAAGGAGTAGGCCATGACCGGACCGGTCTCTGCGACGCGACAGCTTTGCGTTTCAACCGGTATTGACACGGGAACGAGCGGCTCGCCGATCTCAAGAAATGAGTCGCATCCGAACATCCTGTCCTCTGGGATCAGCCGCCGCCTCACCATCTCTTCTCAGGACAAAAACATTGCGCCCGGCTAGGACCTTTGTTACGCTTGTCCGTTCGGGGAGGCGCTTCATGCAGTACCGTCACCTAGGTAAAACGGGGTTTTCGTTATCTGAGGTCGGTTTCGGAGCCTGGGGCATCGGAAAGAGCTTCTGGGTCGGGGCGCGCGATGAGGAATCGATCTCCGCCTTGCATGCCGCCGTCGATGCGGGAGTCAATTTCATCGACACGGCGTTGGCCTACGGGCAAGGGCACAGCGAGGCGCTCGTGGGGCAGGTCGTGCGCGCGCGATCGGAGCGGATCTATGTGGCGACCAAAGTCCCCCCGTTGAACCAGCACTGGCCTGCGTTTCCGGGAGACCGCCTCCAGGAAACGTTCCCCCCGTCGTACATCATTGAGTCCACCGAAGAGAGCCTGCGCCATTTAAAACTGGACTGCATCGATTTGCAGCAGTTACACGTCTGGCGCGATGAGTGGGTGGACGATCCGACCTGGCTGGAGGCGTTTCACCAGCTCAAGGCCGAAGGAAAGATCCGTGCAATCGGTGTCTCGATCAACGACCACGAGCCGGACACTGCGCTTCGCTTGGTGCAAAGCGGGCTCATCGATGCCGTCCAGGTGATTTACAATGTCTTCGATCAGTCACCGGAGCGTGATCTGTTTCCGGCCTGCCTCAAGCACGAGGTGGGTGTCTTAGCCAGATGTCCGTTTGATGAAGGCGGTCTCACCGGGACCATCACGCCGCAGACCAGCTTCCCCGAGGGGGACTGGCGAAACGAGTACTTCCGGGACGACCGCAAAGCACAGGTCGCCGAGCGTGTGACGGCAGTTGCCGCGCTATTGGGACAGGAAGCGGCGTCCTTGCCGGAATTGGCGCTTCGATTCTGTTTGTCCCATCCGGCAGTGAGTACCGTGATCCCCGGCATGAGGACATCGCAGCATGTGCGCGCGAATGTCACCGTTTCCGATGGCCGCCGGCTCAGCCTCGCCCTCTTGTCGGCCTTGAAACCCCATGCATGGGACAGAAATTTTTACGACTAGCAAGTGCGCTGCTGAAAAGAACCAGCAACTTCGTTCTCGGCTCGAAAAATCCTCAACGTACCCTTGAGAGAAGAGCCGGTCTTGGCTGGCTCAGGCCATGGACGAGGGCGTGTCTCTGCGTGACTGGTGGGTGAGATAGCGGGTGAAAAAAGTTGCGCCTCCTTTTTTTCGCCTGCGACCGCGTTGCGTCTCACGGGAACAGAGCCTGTCTTGGGCAGGCTCGGGTGAGATATTCGCTTGGGGCGTGGGTATTTGGCCCTTCTGAGCACCTTGCCGGGCGTGAGAACCTGACATGAAGGACGTGGGTGTGTCGGATCCTGCGAAAAGACGGAGACGTTCCCAAAAGACCGGGCTGCCGCCGGGGACGTTGATGCACATCGGTGAGCGAAAGACCGACACTGTCCGGCTGACCCTGTTCCAGTACCGGGAGGGTGAATGTCGAGAACGGGACTTAAAAAATGCTGAAGACCTGTTGGCCGCTCTCGCCGAGGGAGAATCGGGCACGGTCACATGGCTGGACGTCGGGGGCATCCATGATGTGGCCCTCATTGAGCGGTTGGGTGCATTCTTTCATTTGCACGCCTTACTCCTCGAGGACATCGTCAATACCGAGCAGCGACCGAAGGGGGACGAGTATGGTGACTATGGCTACATCGTCCTCAAAATGCTGTATTGGAAGGCGGATCGTTCCGTGATGCTCGCGGAGCAGATCAGCCTCGTGTACGGCTCGCATTTCGTCCTGTCTTTCCAGGAAAACGGAGGGGATGTGTTTTCGCCCATCCGTGAGCGATTACGAACCGGCAAGGGGCGCCTGCAAAAGATGAGCGCCGACTACCTCATGTATTCGCTGATCGACGCCATTGTGGACAATTACTTTGTCGTGTTGGAGGTCCTGGGCGAGCGAAGCGAGCAGCTGGAAGACCGGTTATTGGCCGATCCGGGCCAGCAGACACTCCGGGACATTTACACCCTTCGGCGAGACCTCTTGTTCGTCCGCCGGGCCGTGTGGCCGCTGCGCGAGGTGATTAGAAATCTGGAGCGCGGCGAATCCCGACTCATGACGGACGACACGCGGCCCTATCTGCGGGATGTCTATGACCACACCATCCAAGTCATCGAGACGGTGGAAACCTTACGCGAGATGATCGCCGGAATGCTGGACATTTATCTCTCCAGCATGAGTAACCGGATGACGGCCGTCATGAAGGTCTTAACGATCATCACAACGATCTTTATGCCGTTGACCTTTATCGCCGGCGTGTATGGAATGAACTTCGAACACATGCCGGAGTTGAAATGGCGGTGGGGTTATCCGCTGGTGCTGGTCATCATGGCAATCGTGGGTGGGCTCATGGTCGCATACTTCAGAAAAAAGAAATGGCTGTAGCGCCAATCCTTTCTTCCCTCTTCTCCTGTGTTCCACTCCCTCGCCGGCTGACCTGACCATTGAGCGGCCCAGAAAGATTGTCCTCTTTCAGGACAAGGTGGATCGCCTCGGATGTCACGAGGTGTCGGAAAAGTCACTCGACGCCATATTGTGAACCACGTCCGAAGCCCACATCACCGGTTCACACCTATACACCATTTGACTTCAACGGCCCTCCTTCAAGGGCACACCGTTTGCTATGACTTCCCGCTATTTCGGCAACCAAACGTTGGCATCAAGCATCTGTCGGTTGCGGCTGACAGCCGACACTAACGGGGAACCAAAGGAGGAGAGTATGGAGCGTTTCAAGTCATCCCATACACCGAAGCTTCTGCTGATGTTTGTCGGGGCGGTGCTCGTGTGGGGTTTCCTCACGCCTTCCGCTGCGCGGGCATGGGGGATATTTGATGACATCAACTCAGGATTGGTGTCGATCGGAGGTCGCGCGACCTACTTCGATCCGAAGGATGCAAGCGGAGAATGGTATGGAGGCGGGCAGGTTCGCTTGTACCTGTTCGAATATTTGGCTTTCGAAGGATCAGCTGACTACCGGCGACATGATTTCGACAGTACGCGAGTGCACAGCTACCCGGTTCAAGTGTCGGCACTAATCTATCCGTTCGGCACGCGACGCCTCAGTCCGTTTCTCCTAGGCGGTGGCGGCTGGTACTACACCACGGTATCCGGACCAGGCGGATTAGACGATACGCAAAATCGATTTGGCGCTCATGCCGGCGGCGGTCTCCAGTTTTGGCTGAATAATCGCTTTTCGGTTGATAGCACCTATCGCTATATCTGGTTGGAAAAAATTGAATCCAGGGATGTGAATATTAAAGATAAGAAATTCGACGATAACGGGCATATGGTCACCATCGGTCTGAACTTCCATTTTTAATCGTCCGGGGGACACGACGGGTATTCGTTTATCGAGTACCCGTCGGCCCAAGACACATCTTTTGTCGCTCGCCTGCGATTTGCTACAATGCGGCGCATGAAGTGGCTCATTGTATTGATCATCCTTGTTCTGTCCCCGAGCGCCGTTCCGGCCGCGCCGTCCAAAAGCGATCCGCCCAAGCGTCTCTACGATCGCGTGATGAAGGAGTTCCAGGAGCGGGATTACGAGGCGGCGCTGGCCGGGTTCCGGTTTTTCCTGGCCTTGCATGCCAAGTCTCCGCTGGCCTCCAGCGCGCAGTATTGGATCGGCGAATGCGAGTTCCGGCTAGGTCGTTATCGGGAAGCCATTCAGTCCTTCGAGTTGGTGCTCTCGCGCTATCCGTCGAGCCCGAAACAGGCCTCGGCCACGTTGAAGAAAGCGCTGACCTACGAGAAGCTGGGACAGGTGAATGAATCACGGATCTTGTTGGAACGGATTGCGGTGGATTTTCCGAATACGCAGGAAGCGGAGTTGGCCAAGAAAGCCCTCCGAAAACCGTAGCCGCTTTGCGCTATTGCGGCGGGTCGAGGTTCAGGAGTGAGGCGATGTCGGGAACGGACGAGGAGGACTGGGGCGCCAATCTCACGACTTCGATGCCGGCCGCCTCGAGGATGTCGTCGATCAGCTGGTTTCTAGCCTGCCGCTGACTATTGGGCTCGGGACCCTCTTCTACTTCCACCACCTTCACGACCGTCAATGTCCCGGGATGCACGAGGGCAAAGTCCAACCGCTTCAGAGCGATCTGTTGTAGAAACGCGTGGCGGGCTTTCGAGTCCGTTGACTTGACTTCCACCGCGCACCAGATCGGAATTTGCGAGAAGACCAGATAGTTCTCCTGCGCGGCGAGGCGCAGCAGGTTATACACCGACGCCTCGGCCCTGGTCATGAGCGGCTGCGGCGACAGGGAAATTTCCGCGGGGATTGATGGGCCCTGCGTCGTTGAGGCGACGGTCCGGTACTTCTTCACGACCTTCCCGATCCACACGATGAGCAGGATGATCAGCACGATGGCTGCCGCAATGATCGGGATCAGGGGTTCCACCAGCATCAGATCTTTTCTCGCGTAGAGGATCGGTTTCCGCGGAATCGGCCGGGAACGATCTTCCCCAGAACCACCGGATGCGACGCGCCGGTGACCGAGGGCACGTTGGCGCACATTCCTCGAACAGCCTGATAGGCGAGAACCGCGAACGCGATCGCTTCAAAGGCCTTGCTTTGCCATCCGGCCTCATCCAGTCGTTTGACCGGCGTCGGCTTAAAGACCGCCGCGAGGTGGTCCATCAACGTTCGGTTCAAGGCGCCGCCGCCGCTAATAAGGACTTCATCAACCGGTCCCCGTAACCAGCGCCGGCTCCCGCCGACGGTCATGGCGGTAAAGAGGGAAGCCGTCGCCAACAGGTCTTCGGGTGGAGACGACTTCTGTAACGGAAGAACCCGTTTCAGAAATCTCTCTCCGAACTCCTCGCGGCCCGTCGATTTCGGCGGCCGCTGCCGGAGAAAGGGATGAGCCAGAAGTTTCTTCAACAGACGTGGATCCACGGTCCCTTTCCCAGCGGCCCGCCCTCCTCGATCGATAGACTCGCGGCCGCCCGACATGCGGTGCATGAGGGCATCGAGCAACATGTTCCCGGGACCCGTATCGAATGCCCGCACCGTATCCAAGCCGCCGCCCGCCGGGAGATACGTCACATTGCCGATCCCGCCGAGATTGACGATCAGCCGAGAGCGATGCGGATGTCGAAGCAGAACATAATGGGCATACGGCGCCAGCGGCGCGCCCTGACCGCCCGCGGCTACGTCTCGAGGGCGAAAGTCCGCAACCGTCGTGATGCCGGTGCGCTCGGCAATGATCGACGGTTCGGCGATCTGCAATGTTGACCGAATGCGGCCCAGCCCCGGCTCCGGGGCCGGCGCCGGCAAATGATGGATCGTTTGCCCGTGCGAACCAATGAGATCAATGCGCGAAGGAACCAAGCCGGCATGCGCGATGATCCGAAGCGAGGCTCGCGCGAACCATTCGCCGAGCACCGCGTTCAGATGGCAGGCCTCCGCCACGGTTCCCTTGACGGCGATCATGAGAATTCGCTCTTGCAGATGTTTCTGATAAGGGAATGCCCGGAAAGCAAGTGGCTTCACGCGAAGGTCGTGACCTGTCCCGCTGATGCGCACCACGGCGGCATCCACGCCATCCCCGGACGTACCCGACATGAGCCCGACGACAGTCATGCTCTTCTTCGAGACACTATTCTTTGCCAATGTTCTCTTCATCGTTGAAGCATTCGTCGAAGAAGCGGGGGCTACGCTAACCGAAGTTGTGAACTGGGTCAAGTGATAGATCCGTTTCTTTTCTATCCTTACTCGCTCTCAAGCGGGACGTGTCGGCTTGTCTTTACGGGCGCATTTCATTTCCAAATCCCTACAGGTAGCGGGGCAGGAAAGCCCTCTAGTGCGCGCGCTATTTCACCCGCCTACCCCAGGCGTCATTTCACCCGCCCGTCCTAAGCTGGTCGATACCAGCTCTTTCCTCATGGACGCGCCCCTTCCCGTACGAGCACCGTCTTCGTGTGCGCGCTACGCGAGCACGGGAGCAGCCCCCTGCCTCCGCGCCCCCCTTCGTTGACTTTCCAAAACCGTGATGTTACGGTCCCGCCCCATGCGTCTTCCTGTTTTTATTCAGGCCGTTGTGCTGTTGGCTCTCTCCGAGCTGGTGCTCGGCGTCTTCCCTGCCATGCCCGCCGAGTCCCGAAAGGCAGTCGGCCCGATCAACGTCATCGCGACCATTCCCGTGTTGAAGGATCTAGCCGATCACGTCGGCGGCCGGCACGTTCGGGTTATCTCATTGTTGTCGGGCATGGAGAACGAGCATACCTATTCCCCCAAGCCCAGTGATGTGATTGCGGTTCGGAACGCGCGCGTGCTGCTGGAGGTCGGCGTGGGGCTGGAAGTCTGGGTGTCATCGCTCGTCAAAACTGCCGGCAATAAGGGGCTTCGCGTCGTCACCACCTCGAAAGGAATTGCGCTGATCCGCGATTACGAACCGGGGAGCATGGTGAATCAGGCCAATGAAAAGGATCACCATGCCGGTAATCCTCACGTTTGGCTCGACCCGGAGAACGCCAAGGTGATGATGCGGCATATCACCGAAGCCTTCATCAAGGTCGATCCCGAGCACGCCTCCGACTATCGCGAGAACCAAGCGGCGTACTTGCGGCAGCTCGATCAACTCCAGTCCGAGCTACAGGAGCGTCTCAAGGGTGTTTCGGACCGCCGCATCATCGTGCATCACCCCGCGTGGCCGTATTTCGCGCGGCGATTCGGGTTTCGCATTGCGGATGAAATCGTCACGCAGGCCGGCGCCGAGCCATCGGCCAATCATCTGCACACGCTCATCACACGCATGCAAAAGGACGGGATCCGGGTCATCGTCTCCGAGCCTCAGTTGAACCAGAAGATCCCCGAGGTTCTGGCGCGTGAAACGGGCGCGCGGGTCGTCATGCTCACTCCGCTGCCGGGAGGCCTGCCGGGAACCGCCACCTATCTCGATATGCTGCGGTATGATGTTCTACAATTGGCGAACGCCCTCGAAGCCTCGTAGTCGGATGCTGAAAAAGGCCCCCAACTTCGTTCATCTCCTCTGTCCAGCTTCGCTGGATAGGCGCAAGGTTTATTTGTAATGCCTCAACGTACTCACACCGGGAAGGAGCGCGTCTCGGCGCGCTTGGGGCTGGGCGGGTGAAGATGAGTCGGCGTCCAAACTCCCTGTGGCTTGGCCGGGAAGGGGCGCGTCCGTGAGGAAAGAGCTGGTCTCGGCCAGCTTAGGGCGGGCGAGTGCAATGTGGCCTTTTTGAGCATCCTCAGGTTTCAAGCATTCCCCTAACGCAGGTTTTGTTTCGCCCATGGCATGCCCCATTATTCGGTTCTCCCACGCCTCGTTCGGGTTTCCCGGCGTCATCGCCTTGAAAGATATTACTCTCGACATTGCGGAAGGGGAGTTCGTCGGCGTTATCGGCCCGAACGGATCCGGCAAGACGACGCTCTGCCGCGCCGTATTGGGACTGATGCCTCCGCTCAAGGGAAGTCTGCAAATTTTCGACTGCGCCTGCGAGAAGCTTCAGTGTCACCATCGAGCAAAAATCGGTTATCTTCCGCAGAAAGGCGTGCTGGATAAACATTTTCCGATCACCGTGCTGGAAACAGTGATGATGGGGCGGGCGGGCGTCCTCGGCCTGTTCAAACGCCCCGGCCGGCAGGACCGCGACATCGCACGAGAGGCTCTCTCACATGTGGGGATGCTCGATCATGAGGACACCGCGTTGGGGCAATTATCAGGAGGGCAGCAGCAGCGCGTGTTCATTGCGCGCGCGCTGGCCCAGCAGCCCCAAGTCTTGTTGCTAGATGAGCCGACGACCGGCATCGACATCGTCACCCAGCACAGCGTTCTCGATTTGATTCGACGCCTACACCGCGATCTGGGCCTCACGGTTCTGCTCATCACGCATGACATCAACATGATCCGCACCCACGTCGACCGCTTGGTCTTGCTCAAGACCCAACTGTACGCCGCGGGACCACCCGCTGACGTACTCAAGCCCGACATCCTGAGCCAGGTCTATGGGAAGGACCTCGTTATCACCGAAAACGATTTGATCATTGTGGAAGACTACCACCACCAACACTGAAGAATTTGTTGATTTGCTGATTGAGTGATTTCAAGATAACTCAGCCCCAATTCATCAGATCACCAAATCAACAGATCAACAAATGTGGGAGATGCTGTCATACGACTTCATGCAGCGGTCCTTAATGGCCGCGGCGCTCGTCGGCGCATTGTGCTCGGTGATCGGAGTCTTCGTCGTGCTCCGCGGGCTGGCTTTTGTCGGAGCGGGAACGGCGCATGCGGCCTTCGCCGGCGTCGCGCTCGCGTATTTGGTCGGCTTGCCGCCGCTGCCGCTGGCGATCGTGTTTGGACTGGCCACGGTCTGGATCACCGGCTTTATGGAAGAGCAGGGGCGGATGAAGCTGGACGTGTCGATCGGCATTTTGTACACAGCCACGATGGCGCTGGCCATTCTCTTCATCGGCTTGATGAAAACGTACAACGCCGAGGTCTACGGCTATCTCTTCGGCAGCGTGCTGTCCGTGACGCCGGAAGAATTACAGATTATATTCGGGCTGAGCCTGGCCGTGCTCACGATCATTATTTTGTTCTCAAAGGAATTGTACTTCATCGCATTCGACCAGGAGATGGCCGAAGCCTCAGGCGTGCCGGCCAGACGCATCTTCTATCTCTTGCTGACGCTGGTCGCGCTAACGATGGTCGTCTCGCTCAAAATCGTCGGCGCCATCCTCGTCTTTGCCATGGTCTTGATCCCGGCCTCCACCGCCTATCAACTCACCCACAGCCTCACCCACATGACCGCATACTCCGTGGGAATCGGCACGACCTGCGCCATTTGCGGCGTGCTGTTGTCTTATATGTGGGACGTACCTACGGGACCGGCGATCGTCCTGCTGGCGACAGTCATCTTCTTTCTGTCGGTATTGTTCTCCCCGAAGCGGCTCCGACGAGTTCCTGCCTAGCTTTGTGGTTAACTGAACTGCCGGACATGGGAAAGTTTACGCTAACTGTAGTTGCTATTAGCCGATCTGGCCTCCATGCTTATCAAAATTTATGAGGTATGTTCATCAAAGAACACGCCTCATTTCTCTTTGCTAAATCCATTTTGAAGATAACTGGTAGAGATGAGCCTCGAATTATTATCCTGAGCAAAAATGACAGCAAAAGTAGGCAATGCGGCGTACTTCATCCCAGATGGTTGTATAAAGGTTTCCTCCCAATTGCTACCGAAGTATTCGAAATCGAACCATAAGAAATTGTAATTTAGAGTCTTGTCACTCACCACCTGGAAATAACAACAGGAATCTGCATATTCCCATATGTAGCAAGGGTACTTTAGTCCCGCTTCTCTATCTACCTTTAGAGAATAGGCAAACATTTCTGAAATTCTATTCGTGACTTTGGAATACACAATCTGAAAGTTGCTAGCCCAGACACCGGTTTCCACGATAGTGGTTATGAGTTTGTTTTCGTGGAACACAAACCTGAAAATTTCCGGCCATGCATTGGTAGAAAGGACTAAATCAATGCCATCAATAGGACGGGCATGCTCTCTCAAAATATACTCACCAATACGTGGTCGAACCTCAGACTCATGCATCCCCAGTTTTATGTCAAGCAAGTGAGTGACTTTTCCTTCAGAGGGCAGTTTAATGGTTTTGATGATATCGGACGCATTTAGCGAATTCTTAAACAAAAACTGCATCACCCTTCTGACGAGAATTTCACGCATTCTTCTGTACGCTCTTATAGTAGAAGGTCAGGTTGGTCTTGCTTCCTTGTGATTTTGCAAGGTTTGAGTTCTGAGTAGCGATGGAATACGCCAGCTTCACTCACCAGCGCCGTGGCAGCTGGCCAACAATAGGCTTGAATAAAGAGTTGCATGCTATCTGACCAAGACTAATCACGGGTGAGAATATAGAACGAAACGATGGCCCCCGTGTGGAGCCAATAGGGCTGGCTTTCCGATCCTTGTTGATGAAGTGCCCATAAGGCCAATATCCAGACTGAAGCAATAAAAGTTATAGCCAGAGTTTTAGATATTGATCTTTTTAAGAAGAGGTATCTCGTCAATACAGCAGGAAAGACTACGAGAAGAAGCATTACGAAGTACATTAACACTTGTTGCTCCGTTAAAGTC
>JBOHOS010000832.1:0-2052 GCA_050731295.1 Nitrospiraceae bacterium
AACGGGGAAAAGGAACGGGGCTTGGACTCTCCACCGCGCTTAGCATCGTCCAAAGCCACGGCGGCTTCATCAACGTCTCCACTGAAATGGGAAACGGCACGCAGATGCAGGTGTTCTTGCCGGCGGAAGAATCGACACTCGCTCAGCATGAAGACGAGGTGAAGGCTGAGCTCATGTCCGGACACGGGGAACTCGTTCTCATGGTGGATGACGAGGCGGCGATTCTTGCGATGACCAAGTCCGCGCTGGAAGCGAACGGCTATCGCGTGCTGACCGCGAAAGACGGCAGGGAGGCGCTGGCGCTGTACGCGAGACGCCGGCAGGAGATCGACATCGTGGTGAGCGACATGATGATGCCGTTCATGGACGGAAGCGCGATGATTCGAGAACTGCAAGCCATCAATTCGGCCGTTAAACTCATTGCCGTGAGCGGGCTGCCGGCCGGCGAAATTTTTGCCGGTGTCCCCGGCGGCGCGTCGATTCCCTTTCTGCCTAAGCCTTATACCACGGACAAACTGCTCACGCTTTTGAAAGAGGCGCTCGGATAGCGCGCTTCACCCTTCCCGCTCGGCGACCGACCTGAGGGCCACCATTCTATTGGCAACTCCCGCTTCTTTCCGTCTACAATAGCTTCAAGACGTCTGATCGAGGAGGTGCCCATGTTCCTGCGATCAAGAATGCTCGTGGTGGCCGTGTTGTTCGCGCTCGGATCCGGCTGCGGGTACAACGAGATTCAGGGGCTTGATGAAGAAGCGAACGCCGCATGGAGCGAGGTGCTGAATCAATATCAGCGTCGGGCGGATCTGATTCCCAATCTCGTCAACACGGTGAAAGGCTACGCCGCGCATGAGCGTGAGACCTTGGAAGCCGTCACCCGCGCTCGAGCGCAAGTGGGCAGCATCGCGGCCACTCCGGAATTGCTGAAAGATCCCGCCGCATTTCAGAAGTTTCAACAGGCGCAGGGAGAACTGTCGTCCGCGCTGTCCCGCTTGCTCGTCGTGGCGGAGCAATACCCCGATCTGAAAGCCAGCGAAAATTTTCGAGATCTACAGAGCCAGCTCGAGGGGACGGAAAACCGCGTGGCGGTCGCCCGCAAACGCTATATCGGCGCGGTCGCCGAGTACAACAAGACGGTCCGATTCTTTCCCACCAATTTGACCGCGAAATATATCCTGCATGCCGAGGTCAAGCCGACGTTCACCGTGGCGGATGAGCGGGGGGTGAGCAAGGCCCCCGAGGTCAAGTTTTAGGAGGCTGCTGAAATGCCTCCAGCGGCGTCCTCGGTCGCTCGTGCGGACCCGGCCGCCTTACCGTCTCGGCGGCGTGCGCCACTTGATGCTCGGTATTCCTCGCGCATCCTGCGGCCTTGCTGGGGAAGGGGCGCGTCCCCACGGAACAAGCGCCGGTCTCTGCCGGCTCGGGGCGGGCGGGTGTAATCGGTAAAGAGTCTGTCTTGGCAGACGCAGGGTGGGTGGAGATGACGCTGGGGCGGACGGATGTAACTCGCCATTTTAAGCGCCTCTTGGATTGATGTTTAACCCTTGGTTCATCGCCGCCGTTCGTCTTGTCTGTGTCATCGCCTTCGTGTGTCTCTTCTTGTCGGGGTTTGGTTTTGCCCTCGATGTTCCTCAGCTCACCGGGCGGATCGTCGATCGTGCCGAGCTGCTTTCACCCGATGCCGAGGCCTCGCTGTCGGCGGACCTCGCGGCGTATGAACAGCGGACGGGGAACCAGATCGCCGTTCTGACCCTCTCGTCCCTGGACGGCGAATCCCTTGAAGAGTACTCGCACCGCGTGGCGACCGCTTGGAAGCTGGGGCAGAAAGGTCAAGACAATGGCGTACTGCTGCTGGTCGTGCCTCGTGAGCGGCGACTTCGCATCGAAGTGGGCTATGGTCTCGAAGGGGCGCTCACGGACGCCGCGTCCTCACGCATCATCCGCAACGTGATCGTACCGTATTTCCGAACCGGTGATTTTACCGGGGGGATCACAGCGGGTCTGAAGGCCGTCATCGATGTACTGGAAAGAACGGGCGCTCCACCAGACGTGCTC
>JBOHOS010000833.1:0-2387 GCA_050731295.1 Nitrospiraceae bacterium
TGTCCAGCACATCGGGAAACTCATCCTCGCCGAAGCCAAGCATTCCTTTGAACCGCGGGGAATACCAGGTCGGAACCCGCGGAGACGACCAGGGTTCCCCCGGCGGCGGCTTGGCGTCCCAGAGACCGTCACTGGAGCCGCGCACCGCCAGGTCCAGCCGCTCTTCGCTCGCGCGCAAGGCGTCTTCCGCCCGCTTGAGTTCGGTCACGTCCTCGCACACAATCAACACCACCGGCTCTCGGCCGGCCGACCCCACCGCTCGCGCTGTTTCCCGAACCCACAACAGCGATCCGTCCTTGCGGACCTTGCGAAATTCCCAGTTCATATCCCGGCCGATCTGCTGCTGGCAGGCGGCCAGGTTTCGACGGACCGCCTCCCGGTCGGCTTCATAAAACACCGTGAGCACGGACTGGCCGACCAGTTCTTCCACGGTATAGCCCAACCGCTGAGCGCCAAAGCGGTTGACCGACAGGACGATGCCGGCATGATCGACCATGAAGTACATCGATGGATTGTCCTCAAACAGCGCCCGATACCGTTCTTCGCTTTCCTGCAGCGCCGCTTCGGTCCGCTTTCGTTCCGTGATGTCGCGGATAATCCCGCAGTAATACGCCTGCCCCTGTGTGGTCCAGGTCGCCAAGGACAGCTCGATCGGAAATTCCGTTCCATCGTTGCGCAACCCGCTTAACTGCAGCACTTGGCCGATGACTCGCGAGCGGCCTGTCGACCGAAGCCGATCCAGCCCGCGCTGATGCGCATCCCGGTATCGCTCCGGCATGATCAGCGTCAGCGACTGGCCCAGCACCTCCGATTCGGAGTAGCCGAAGAGCTGCTGCGCGGCCTTGTTCCACGACACGATCTGCCCCAGACTGCCGGCGATAATGATCGCGTCGCTGGCCGACTGCACCACCGACCGGAACCGGTCTTCGCTGGCGGTCAGCGCGCTTTCGACGGTTTCCGCGCGGGTGGCCAACGCCTTCACGCCGATCGCCCGGCTGAGGGTCGCTTTGAGCTGGTCCCGATTGTAGGGTTTGGTCAAGAACGCGAACGCGCCCTGACTGAGGGCCCCGATCGTCTTTTCGGCCGTGGTGTAAGCCGTGAGCACAATGATCGGCAGCTTCGAATCCACCTCCAGCAACATCTTGAGCAGCTCGAGGCCATCAATATCGGGCAGCCCGAGGTCCAAGATGACCGCGCCGTAATGCAGCCGTTTGGCCTTCTCCATCGCCGCGGCCCCGTCTTCCGCCACCTCCACCTGAAAGCCTTCATGCTCCAAAAAGTCGGTCAAGGCTTGGCCGATGTCGGGGTCGTCGTCCACGATCAACACATTCGTCTCGTTGTGAACCATAGCCTCGCTATTCATGAGCGCCTCTTCTTTGCGATAAGTGATGAATGAGGTGCGTCGGGTGCGGAGTCGGCCGCGGCAGATGAAGGCTCGGTTCCGGGCGATGAGCCGGACATCAAGCCGTGACGCGTCGTCAGAGCAAGGCTGGTCAACATTTTCAACACGTGTTGGCCCTCTCTGAGCGCGTCATTGGCCTCGGATTCGCTGAGGACTCCAGCCTCCCGCAAGGGTCTTAACCGATACTGTGTTTCCCGCGCTTCCTTTTCGGCGATGGACAGCTTGCCGAGACATTCTTTCTTACTCTGTTCGCCCAGCGCTTCCTCAACGGGGGCTCCGATAGCGGCGCCGGCGCGTAGAAGCTGGTTGGATAGGACCGTTCCTTTCAGACTCGTTCTGAGGCGCCGGACAAGCTTCACAATCCGCACGGCAAACGCGAAACTTTTTTGTTGGATGATGTTATGGCTCATAGATCCTCACCAGGCTCTGTGGTTCAATTCTCCTTCAACCCTCATAACTTCAGAGTTACCCATCCCAACACCCGGCTGCCGATCACGTCGCCGAGCGGATGCTCACGATACTTGTCGTTCAACGCTTTGAAGGCCGAGAAGGCAACCTCTGCCTCCCGCATGTAGCTCGCGGCCGCGCACTCAGCACTCAACGCTTAAAGGTCCGTTCGCCGCTTGACTCTGTCAGACAAATCTCGTATCCTGTCCGACAGGAGGGTTGACCATGACGCTCATCCAAGTCTCCGCTAGAGTGAATCCCGTCCAGCTGAAGCGAGCACAGAAAGCGCTGGCCACCAGGACTACGAGTGAAACCATTCAAAAAGCGCTGGATCTGGTGACGGAGAAAGCCGCCCATGATGCAGTCATCCAGCGGTATAGCGGCGTCGGAGCGGCGGACGCCTTTGAAGAAAACTAAGTTCGCCATTCTGGACACCTCGGTCTACATCGAGAATTTCAGAACCGGACGGTTCACCTTTCGCATCCTGCAAGCCACCTTTATTACACGATGCTCTTCAGTCGTTCTACATGAGCTGCTC
>JBOHOS010000834.1:0-7753 GCA_050731295.1 Nitrospiraceae bacterium
TCCATATACCGTAAAGGTAATTCCATGATTGAGGAAGGCGAGGGCAGCGTGACTTTGATGCCGGAGGAATTCCTCAAGAGACAGCGCCCCCAGCCGGTCATAGAGCTGACGGTAGTGGGGACGCGGCTGATCCGACGCTTCGAACATTTCGTCAAAGTAATGCCCGGTTCCATAATGGGTAAACAGATCGCGCATGAAACCGGGCATACGAGAGAACTCCTGCACAGCAACGAGTGGTTCGGCACCGGCGCGTGGTGAGCCCGCTAGTGATCCAGCGGAATGGTGATGACGATGCCGCCCATCACGTCGTTCAGCTTGAAGTCGCGTCGCGGGCTGTTGGGATGAGCATTATGACAGCCGATGCACGCCTGAGCCAAGGCCAGATCTCCGTAGACGGCCTGAAAATACCGCCGCCGCCCGCTTTCGACATAGCCGGTGTACGGCTTGTTGGGCTGCTTTTGTATCGCTTCCAGCGCGGTGCGCTCAAACTCCGTCGCCGGTCCGTTCCGTTCATAGATCGGCCACAGGCTCACCAGCCGGTAGCGGAGGCTGTTCTCTTTCCGGCCGACCAGCCGGGCGGCGTCAATGAGGAACTGCGCCGGCAAGGGCAGCGTATTCTGGCCTTCCCAATTTTCGGAGGCGGTCACGATCCCTTTCTCTTGCATGCGATCCACCACGTGCCGGGTGTAGATGGTTCGATCAGCCTCGATGACCGCATGTACGTAGTTCGCGACTGTTTCGGGAGGAATCCCATGCGCCGGCGGCGATGTTTTCGCCGCGCCGGCGAGCCCGCCGGCCACAACCACGGCCAGGACCCACCAGACGGGACCATGTCGCCTCTTCACGTTCATGCTCATGATATGATCCGGCTTGGAGAGAACGCCGCCACCGGGAATGCGATCAACACAATGGTCCCCTGCCCTTCCTGCGAGGTGATGCTGATGTCACCGCCGAGGCTTTCCACGATGCGGCGAGCCGTGGTCAGACCGAGCCCTCTCCCTTGGCCCTGTCGCTTGGTGGTAAAAAAGGGATCGAACACCTTCGGCAGATAGGCCGGCGGAATGCCGCACCCGCTATCGCCCACTCGGATCGATACCTGCCCTTCGGCTGCCTCCGTCGTGATCTGCAGGAGGCCCTTTCCGTTCATGGCTTGCACGGCATTCGTAAGGACGTTGATCAGGACCTGGCGAATCTCTTCGGGGCGGGCCTGAACCATAGACCCGGGGCCATAGTGGGTCCGGACCTCGAGGCCGGCCGCTCCTTCCGTCGAACGCAAGTGCGCGACGACCTCCTCGATGAGGGTTGTCAGCTCGACTTTGATGGCTCGGTTCGCCGCGCGGTCGCCGCTTTGGCCGGTGAGGCCATGAATGACATCGGCCATGCGTTTCGCCTGCTCGACGACCGTCTTGGCATGATCCTTAATCACGGCCAGATCGGACTCATCCACGATGGCTTCACTGAGACCGAGAATCCCGGACAGCGGATTGTTCAATTCGTGCCCGAGCCCGGACGCCAACAATGAAAACCCTGATGATTTCTCCGCCTGCACGACTTTGTTCTGGAGCGTCCGCTCGTCGGTGGTATCGTGAAACATCAGACCGATTCGCGTTTGTTCGCCCCCGTGCGTGTTGATCCTGAACCACTGATAGCGATAGATGCGGTGCTTGATTCGCAGCTCCGAGCCGCCATGATGCCAATCCGGCGCCGATCGCGGAGCGAGTGGATCTCTGGCCTCCTCGATCGCCTCTGCCGACTGTCTGAGGACGGCGCCGTCCTGTTGCGACGCCAGCTCAGTCTTGAGCCGTTGAGCCGACGGCGGATCGAGACCAAGCAGCGTGTCGAGCGGCAGTCCCACGGCGTGCCCGTTCGAGGCAAACGCCTGATGCGCGGCGTGATTCACATAATCGACCTGCCCGTCCTGTCCCAGCAACACAATCGGATTCGGGACGCTCTCTAAAATCTGCTGATTTATGACTTGCAGAGACCGCACTTCCTTCGCTTGCTCCTCAACCGTATCGGAGAGTCCTGAGAAGGTTCGCATCAATTGGGCGTTCATCCGATTCATCTCATCGGCCAATTGCTCCAGCTCATCACCCGTCTGGATCGCTATCGGCTCCGTCAGCTCCCCTCGGCCGATGAGGGTGGCGCTCTCCCGAAGACGCCGAATCGGCGTCACAATCCGGACCGATGCCACATAACCCAACGTTGCGAGCAAGCCCAAGGCAACCAGCCCAAAGCCGGCCACCCATCCGAAGAAATGCCGCGTGGGCGCAAACAATTCTTCCGATGCTTCCCACACGAACGTGTGCCAGGTGGCGCCCGTTGATTGCGTGGTCAGGCGAGATGTCCCGGGCAGAGGCGAGAATCCGATGATCGACGTGGATTGGCCGCCATGGCCATCCGTGGAGGTTTTCACCCATCCTGACTGCAACGGCGTGACGAGCCCGATCAGATCCGTATCCGCCAATCTCAGTCCAGTGGGGAGAATCGGGCAGAGCATCACGGTGCCGTGGCTGTCGATCAACATGACATGGCCGGTTTTGCCGAACCGAATCGGAAAAAGCGAAGGCCCCAGATACTCTTTCACATCGAAGACCCGGTGCAGGACGCCGATGGCGCGGTATCGAATGCTGTCCATCACCGGCACCGAGAGATGAAACACGTAGATCCCCAGCCGGTCGTCGAATGTGATGTTGCCCAGATGCGGCTGGCCTACCCCGCTCTGATAGGCGTGCCGCCACCATGTCTCACCGGCGTGGGCGTACGGCACCTCCCCGTGCATGCTGGCCACCAGCGTTCCGTCAGAATCGGTGAGAAACAGCGCTCGAGTCGCCGCCCGGGTGGCGGCCGGGAGGATTGGTCCGGCCGTCTCATCCGGCCTCGCCACCTGCTGCTTGAGGAGATCGGCGATCTTTCCTACGGTGACGGCTCGCATCAAGGCGGGGTCGCGGACCTCCCACCGGCGCGCGGCGGCTTCGCGCTCCCTGAGGCGCTCCCCTTCGTTCAACCGCTGGATGTCATCGTCGCGTTGCTCCAACGCTTTCACGACGAGCGGATGGGTGGCGATCCTGGTGGTCCGCATCAACTCGTCGCTGAAGACAAGATCGAGGGTTCTGGCGGATTCGGCGGCGAGGCTGGCGAAGCTGGCTCCCGCCGCTTCGTGAAGTTCTCGCGTGCCTTGAAGAAAGGCCATGCCGAGGCCGATCAGAAGGGGCGCGGCTCCGACCAGGAGCATCGCGGTGATCAGCTTGCCTTTCAGCCCCCAACGGCCCCGCTTGGGTTCAGGTGTCATGAGACGACAGGGGTGACAGGATTCGTGTCCGGCAATTCAATCGTGAACGCCGTGCCCTGACCTTCTTCGCTTGAGACGAGGATGTAACCGCTGTATTTTTTCACCAGAGTCTGCACAATGTAAAGGCCGAGGCCCGTTCCCTTGCTGCCCTTAGTCGTAAAAAACGGAGTAAAAATCCTTTCCAAATTCGCCGAGGGAATCCCCGATCCGGTATCGCGGATCGTCACCGTGATCAGCCCGTGAGCCGCACTCGTCGTCAGGGTCAACCGCCCTTCTCCGTTCATGGCCTGCACGGCATTCGTCACCAGATTCACAAAGATCTGCAAGATCTCACCCGAATTCGCGCGCATCGGGGGAACAGCGCCATATTCCTTCACGACCTCCAAGGCCTCGGTGGAGACGGAGTATCTCGCCATCGTGACGGCCTGATCGAGCAGGTCAGGAAGGTGCACCACGTCCGATGCCGGCTTATCCGCCCGTCCCGATCGCGCATACTGGGTCAAGCGGTGAGCCACGGAGGACAGATAGGTGACGGCCTTCGAAATTTCTTTTGCATAGTCCTGCATCCGTCCGGAATCCTGCTCCTCTTGAATGAACTGAGCGAATTCACGAATGCAGTAGAGCGGGTTATTGAAATCATGGGCCACCTCCGCCGCGAACATCCCCAAGGTGGCCAGCTTCTCCGCCTGAATCAATTGCACGCGCAGATCTTGCTCGCGCTGAACCAGTGTCCACAACAGCCGCGCGGCCGTCCCACCGAGGCTCTCCACGTCGGGAGCCTTGTGCTCGGCGATGCGTGACGGCATGAGCGGATCGCCCGTCACGTCGACAATCAGATTCGCTCCATTCGACCCCACGAGCGATGCGGCATCTGTGGCCGTGGGGATGTTGAGGCAACGCGCAAGACGAAGGCCGGGAGCTTTGGGATTAATGTCGGCTACCCCCGTGACCTCCACGCCGGTGCTCGTGAAGAGCTCCAGGAGGGCCGTTCCACCTTTGCCCGCGCCGAGGATCAGCACTTTGATCGGCCGATCGGCTTCCATAGTGTCACCCACCCGTCCCTGGCGTGATCTTACTTCACCATCCGGCTCCGAGATAGCTTATTGCCGCCGGGGCAGCGCCTTTTTTCACCCGCCCTGCCCTCAAGCATCATTCGCACCCGCTACCACACCCGCCCACCCCAGTCGCGCCGAGACGCGTCTTTTTCCCATGCCCGAACCGGCCAAGACCAGTTCGCTTGCTCAACGGACGCGCTCCTTCCCGCTCTCCGCTGCTCCTCATAAACGCACGCATCCCCTGAGCCAGGTATCCTGATCCAGGGGGCGTAGGACGGTGCGGTGATGACGCCGTTATGTGGTAAACAGTTCGCGTTTTTCCATCGCGCTTTTGACGGCCGCAACCAGCTTGTCTCGATCCACCGGTTTGGTGAGGTATTCAACCACTCCGGCCTTCAGGAGAGAAGTCGCCAATTGGACATCCGGATAGCCGGTTAACACGATGATGGGAATCGACGGGTATTCAGTCCGAAAATAAGCAATGGCTTCCGTGCCGTTGATTTTCGGCATCCGAATGTCACAGATAATGACATCGACCATCATGGGATTTTCACCCGCATTGAGCACCTCAATGGCCTTGCCGCCGTCTTCGGCCTCTTCGACGTCGTAGCCGGCCTTTTTGAGACCGATGCCGACGACCTTCCTGATCTGCTCTTCATCATCGATCACCAAGATTCGTCCTTCGACAGATTTGTCACTCAATAGCCACGCCATAACACCCTCCAATTGAATTGTTGATGTGATGCCTCACTCTCAATCGGAGTGCTCTGCAAGGCTAGGACCATTTCCTTCGTTCGTGGAATTGATTGAAAGGAAGCGAACTTGCGTCTCTTCATCACTCGGAGATCCGCCGGCGCTTCACCCTGCGTGGTGCAGATGCACCAAAGCCAGGTTGATATGCGCAAGTACCATGAAAGAAATACGGTGATGGGCGTAATCCTCTGGACTGGAGGCGGTTCTTCAGGATGGAAATGGCTGGTCTTCTGGTGGAGCGTGTCAGGAATACAAATTGAGAACCAGGGCTTTCACCTAGGGGGTAGAATTGGCGATGCGATGCCCTTGTATGATTCGGCGCTTCCCCGGGGTTGGCGATCAATGCTCCGCCATCCTTCCCGCGGGTGATGGCAACGGATCTTCCGAGTCGGCTGCTAGGGATAAAAACTGATCTTCCGCTTCTCCATGGCGTGCGTGACTGCCGCAAGCAGCCTCTCACGGTCGACCGGTTTGATCAGGTACTCAACCACACCATCCTTCATCAAACGGGCGGACAGATCAGTATTCGGATAGCCGGTGAGGACGATCACGGGGACAGACGGATATTGAGTCCTGAAGTAGGCAATCGCTTCGAGGCCATTGATCTTGGGCATGCGGATGTCGCAGATGATCGCATCCACCAACATGGGATTCTCACCCGTATTGAGGACCACGATGGCTTTTTCTCCGTCACAGGCCTCTTCCACGTCGTACCCGCTTTTTTGGAGCAATAGGCCGACCGTTTTTCTGATCGACTCCTCATCATCGACAATCAAGACGCGTCCCTCGACCGCCCGTTCACTGACCAGCCATGCCATGGCGCGCCTCCTTTTGGTTGCATTTCACCATCTCGTCTTGACTTCATTCGTGTGCAAGGCATAGACCATTGGCGCCGCGTGACAACCGATCGCAAAGGGGCTGACTTACGGGTGTGCGCAACAGGCAACGGCCGACCCATCACCCCATATGGCGCAGATCAACCAGGCGCAATGCTCAGAAGCACCAATGGAGAATGGCTGCATATGTCATATGTTATGTATTGTGGGTGAGGGCGGATTCGCGCCCTGCCATTGATGCGAGAGAGAGGACATGCAGACGGAACTGATGATTACGGCCGGTCAGGCTCCCAAGCGTCTCGATCTCTTTCTCAGCCATCGTGAACCGACCCTCTCGCGTTCCGCGCTGCAACGCATGATTCTCGACGGGCGGATCACGGTCAACGGCTCGGCAGTCAAACCCAGCCAGAAGATCAAGCCGGGTGATCGCATCGTACTGGAGATCCCGCGCCCCGAGCCGCTCGCGCTCCAGCCCGAACCGATTCCATTGGATGTCATGTACGAAGATGACCTCCTCCTGGTCCTGAACAAGCCGGCGGGGCTGGTGGTCCATCCTGCGCCGGGACACTGGTCGGGCACGCTGGTCAACGCGCTGCTCCATCACTTCGCCACACCGGAAGGCTCGCTCTCAACCATCGGCGGGAAGGAGCGGCCGGGATTGGTCCATCGCTTGGATAAGGAAACGTCGGGCGTGATGGTCATTGCCAAGACAGACCAGGCCCATCGCGCGCTGGCCGGCCAATTCAAGCAGCACAGCATCACGCGCGAGTATGAAGCGCTGGTCTGGGGCGGCCTGAAACAATCGGAAGGAAAGATTGTTCTCGCGATCGGGAGGGACACGAAAGAACGCAAAAAATTCTCGGCGCGGACCGCCCGGCCCAAGGAATCCGCGACGGCGTATCGGGTGATTGAGCGGATCGGAAAACTGGCCACGCGCGTGCTGCTGCTGCCGTTGACCGGCCGCACGCATCAGATTCGCGTGCACCTGGCTTCACTCGAACATCCGGTCCTGGGCGATCCCACCTACGGTGGTCGCAAGGTGCGGGAGTTGGCCGGCGTGCAGGTCCCCCGCGTCATGCTGCACGCGCGGACCCTGGGATTTATTCATCCGGCGACCCGTCTCGACCTCGTCTTCACCGCTCCCCTTCCATCGGATATGGATCGCGTCCTCTACGCGCTTCAACAAGCGATCACGACCGGCGAGACTGCTTGACACCGCGCCGGTGACACGGTAAGTGTCATCACGCGGCAATGAGGGCAGGATTGTGACGGTCAGCGAGCTACTGGAGGTCGTCGGCGAGTTGGTTTCGGCGCTCAAGGCGTTCGCGGCGAAACTGCCGGCCGTCCTCCATCGCTCGGTCGCCCCCGGCGGATTCAAGCCGACGCCGGAAGCCGTGGCGGCATACGAACAGGTGATCCATCGATTTCGAAATCAGCGCGGCAGCTCCGTCTATCGCCGGCTCAATGATTCATTCATCGAATCGCTGGAAGCCTTCGAAGGCGGGCGGCTCTTCAGCGCCGTGCAGCCGCTGCTCGCGGTGCTGGATCACCTCGACGTGATGCAACGGGACAAGGAAATTGCCGTCACCCCGGCGGAAGAAAAACGGATGGCCGATTACCGGACCGCGCTGAACAAGATTCTCCCCGGCAACCAACCGGAGTTAGAAGGTGCTGGGCGAGGGATGTGATCCTGGACACTCAGAAAGCAGTCGGTAGTGCAAGACGATTATGTATGCTGCTTATAGGTTGCGCAAAATGACTTCCGGCAAGGCCGCAAGGAGCCAGGACCGCGAGGCGTACAGGGTGAGTACGTTGAG
>JBOHOS010000835.1:0-1716 GCA_050731295.1 Nitrospiraceae bacterium
GGTTTAATGCCGTAGCGTCGCCGAAGCTTAGAGGGCACAACAAGTTGTCCCTTGCTAGTTACGTATGCTGTTTCCATAACTAAACCTCCCTACAGTTATAACTAATCTTACTGACGTAAACGATGTAAGTCAATTTATATAATGTAAGACTGTAATATGAGGAAAGAATGTAGTGGCAATCGTGAAGTCAAAGGAAGGATGGCAACCGGTCCACTATACTTTTTCATTGTATGAGCTTCTGTCGGAGATCAAGAAAAATGTACTGCCTAGATATGCTTCATGACGCTTGCTTTTTCTGCCCTGTGACTCTAGCTTAGCAAGGGTCGGTGTGAAAGGTACATGAAAGGAAGATTATGGAAGGGATTCAGTTTCTCACGAATGATCGCGGCAAAAAGACCGCTGTGTTGATTGATCTGAAGAAGGTATGGCGAATTGTGGGAAGATTTCTACGATAGCGTCGTAGCTCGAAGAAGGGTGTCCGAGCCAAGGGAATCATTGGAATCGGTGAAGGAGCGTCTGCGTAGACAAGGCAAGCTCGGTGGCTGAGTACTCTGTCGTCTTTGCCCGCTCTGTACGCAAAGCACTCGAACCATCAGTCGTCAGAAGAATTCCTCACCAAAATTGAAGCCTTAGCCCGCCACCCTCACCCGCATGGAGGACGCAAATTGAGTGGTGAGAAACATCTCTGGCACGTTCCTATTGGCGACTACCGGGTAATTTATGCTGTGTGCGAGCGTGAAAAGCGTGTTGACATTACGGCGGTACGGCATCGCAAAGAAGCGTATGACTAAGCTACAGATGTCGATGTCAAGCATGAACCTCATGAGAAGGCTCGGTTCCGTTTCTGTCGCGGGGGCTGCATTTGTCCTTCTTTCATGAAGTCATCGGTAAACTTTTTGAGGCTCTCGGTCAGCGCTGACCATGACTTTCTCATAGGGCGTAGCAGCAAAACCTCCCCTTGCTTCTCGATCTCGACCTCCTCACCTTCAAGCTTGAACTCTTTAGGAATACGTACCGCCTGGCTGTTGCCGCTTTTGAATATCTTTGTTTTCACGATGCCTCCTCTCATGTATATACGACAAGATATACATCCTAGATTTACCCGTCAAGAAGGATGAAGTTGGAAAAAGCGAAAAAATTTTTGGAAAAGCCGCAAGAGGAAGACGAAGAAATAGCACTCATCCCCCCAGTGATCCTCACAACAGTCTGCTTCAAACCCTGACACCGATCACCTGCAGACGCCGATACCAAACGACCTCTCTCGCTTTTTAGCATGGTTCTAGTCCAATGGATGGAGGATGTCATGAAGCGAGAATTAACGAGTCTCACAATTGCGATTTTGGCCGGGACCGTGCTGGCCGGGTGCTATTCCCGGTACGACAGAGATCCTTACTATGACGGAGATTATCGCTCACGGTCGACGTATCGCGATACCACCACGACCGATCGTCCGGTTCAGCAGGGCGTTAAAGAGGGGGTTCGAGAAGGTGTGCGAGACGCAATAGCACCGTAAGGTTGAATCTCGAATTAACCCGTTTTTGCGCAGGCGGCAGTTCCCGGCCGCCTGCGCTTTTTTCTGCCATATCCTTCCATCCTGCTTGCAAGCCTGGCATGATTAGCCGGCATGGGAGTCATACGCAGGGTTCTTTACGTCCTCGCCATCGGGGTGGCGCTTCTTCTCACTATCTTGCTTATCCGCACCGGGCTGTATCCATC
>JBOHOS010000836.1:0-1845 GCA_050731295.1 Nitrospiraceae bacterium
GCGTGGCGCCATCCGTCCTGCCTCCATCCTCGCCCTCCTTCTGCCCCGCACGATGCAGGGTCGGAGGGTAAGAATTCCAAAGGACGCAACGATCTTGCACTCGGTAAGATTTTAAACGGCTCAATTCGGTACCTTGTAATCCGCGTCTACTCCCGATATACTTATTCCGGCGCCGGGAGGGTCGGCGTCTTTTTTTTTGTCTACACGGAACCGCATGGAATCACAGATGACTACCGAAGCATCTCACAGAGCCACACGCCCGCCGATCGGACGTAGGTCCGATATTCGCAATATCGCCATTATCGCCCACGTCGATCACGGGAAGACCACATTGGTGGATGCGGTGCTCCGTCAGACACACGCCCATCGCAAGATCGATGACATGGGCGAACGCATCCTGGATTCTATGGATCAGGAGCGTGAGCGCGGGATCACCATCCGAGCGAAGAACGCCAGCGTCACCTATCAAGGGGTGAAAATCAACATCGTGGACACCCCGGGACATGCAGACTTCGGGGGCGAGGTGGAGCGGACGCTCAGAATGGTCGATGGCGTCCTGCTCTTGGTCGATGCGAAGGAAGGACCGATGCCCCAAACCTTATTCGTCCTCCGTAAAGCGCTCGCCCTCGGCCACCGGGCCATTGTCGTCATCAACAAGATCGATCGCTCGGACGCCGTTGTGGATGATGTCCTGAACCGGACCTTCGACCTCTTCGTTCACCTAGGCGCCACAAACGAGCAATTGGACTTTCCCGTAGTGTACACCTCCGCTATTCGCGGCACCGCCACGCTGGACCTGAACAAACCGGGGACGGATATTACTCCTTTGCTCGAGACAATTTTGGCGCAGATTCCGACGCCGGCGATTTACGCGGATGCGCCGCTTCAGATGTTGGTGCTCGCGCTGACCTACGATTCCTACAAGGGCAAGATGGGGATCGGCAAGATCCAATCAGGCTCCATCATGAAACGGCAAAACGTCGTCCTGATCAAGCGCGACGGCTCTCAGATGACCGGGAAGGTCACCGATCTGTCGGTGTTTGCCGGGCTGGAGCGGCTTGAAGTGGAGAACGCCGACGCGGGAGAAATCGTCGCGGTCGCCGGCTTGCCCGAGGTAGGAATCGGCGAAACCATTGCCGACCCCAATGAGCCGATCGCTTTGCCTCCGGTCGCAATTGATGAACCGACCGTGCAGATGACGTTCGGGGTCAACACCAGTCCCTTTGCCGGCCGCGAGGGCAAATATCTGACCTCCCGCCATCTTCGAGAACGCCTGTTCAAGGAACTGGAGACTAACGTTTCGCTTCGCGTACACGCCACCGACAGCCCCGACCGCTTTCTCGTTGCGGGGCGCGGCGAGCTCCATCTTGCCGTGCTCATCGAACAAATGCGCCGTGAAGGGTACGAATTGCAGGTCTCGCAGCCGGAAGTTATTCTCCACACGGACGGCGGCGTCGTCTCCGAGCCGTACGAAGAACTGACCGTCGAAGTGCCGTCGGAGTACCAGGGAGCGGTCATCGAAGAAGTCGGTCCTCGCCGCGGCGAGATGCGGCACATGAAGGTCGTGCATTCGGAAGGCAATGCAAGCGATACACATCTGGAGTTTTATATTCCCACGCGCGGCATTATCGGTCTCAAGAACATCCTTCTCGCAAAGACCCGGGGCACCGTCATCATGCACCATGTGTTCCACCGCTATGAGCCCGTGGGTGAGCGCACGCCGGCGGCCACGCCCCACGGGTCCTTGGTCGCGTTTGAGGACGGGACCAGCAATGCATACGGGCTCTATATGATTCAAGAACGCGGCAGCCTATTGATCGGACCGGGCGTCGAGGTATATCAAGG
>JBOHOS010000837.1:0-1081 GCA_050731295.1 Nitrospiraceae bacterium
GCTTGGCGAACCGCGTCTGTTACCCGCTATTGAAACCGACTTAGCCGGCACTCATAGCCATGCTCGTGCGCTTGATGCTGATACCACAGGAGCGCTCAGGGACATCCATCGACGTGTGGGCACCACAATTTTATTTGAATCATCGGGAAGGCAAGGCGATAAAGTCGCCCATTTGCCTGAGCTTCGCTTTGCCCTGGGAGAACGCGAGATTGATACGACCTCAATCGATAACGCCGCGGTGGCACTTGAGGCGAGAGGATATTACACCCGCAAAGCGGGATCTGACGGCTTCCGCTTCGGATTCAAACCAACGCTCAAGAAGGTGGTCAATGACCGGCGCGCGTCCCTCGATGACGATGAAGTAAAAAAGGCGATGCAACTCCTTGTTCGAAAGGAGTTTGAGCGAGGTTCGGTCATGCCATTGGTCCCTTTCCCGGAGGATGGCAGCGCCATCCAGGACACTCCTCGCCTTACTCTTGTCGTTGCCGACCCCGAGTCGGAATGGGAAGACAGGGGTGAATTGAGGACTTCGATCGCTGAATGGACCAAGTGGCGCGGCAAATCCCCTCGTTTGTACCCAGGGTCGCTCGTGTGGTGCATTCGGAAGCCCGGCCGTGACCTAAAGGAGAAAGTCGAACTATGGCTCTCGTGGAAGCGGGTGGAAAAGGATATTGCTGACGGAACGTTGGAGGGAGACTTCGAACGGTCGGACCGAACGGAAATTAGCACGAAGCCTCGCGAATCGGAGGAGCTTGCACGAGACGAGGTTTGGGCCAGTTATAGATTTGCCGTCTTGGCAGATGGCGCGGAAGCGGATGGCCTAAAAATTATAGATTTGGGGGCGGGACATGCGACTGCCTCGGAGACGTTGTGTGGTCGCGTTATTGCGGCCCTTAAATCGCAGGCCTTATTAAATGAATCACCAGGCGCGGGATATTTGGAACGCAAATGGCCGCAGCTTTTTAAGGAGTCTGGAGCATGGCCGCTCTTGAGTCTGCGACAAGCCTTTCTCACAGGGTCGATGGAACGGCTTCTGGACCCGGATACCTATCTGAGGGACAAAATTCCAGAATTCGTCGGC
>JBOHOS010000838.1:0-8738 GCA_050731295.1 Nitrospiraceae bacterium
GCCTTGGGAAAGGCCAAATTGTCCACGGCCGTGAGCTTCGATGTGGGCGCCATGTACCGGCCTGCCTCATGGATTCGCTTCGGCATCGTCGGCAAAGACCTGAACCAGCCGACATTCGACACGCCGGTCGGAGGCGAGTTCAAGCTCAAGCCTCAGGTCCGCGCGGGGGTCGCGGTCAATCCAACCCATTCTCTGACGCTCACCTTTGATGGAGATGTTACGTCCAATACCACGCTGGTTCCCGGTGAAAAGAGCCGGATTTTTAGCCTTGGGGCGGAACAAAACATTTTATCGGACTTCATCTCGCTACGTGCGGGCGTGCTGAAAAATGTCGAAGATGCCAAATCGACCTTCGTACCCACTGCCGGTTTCGGCATAAGGCTCTTCGCCCTGCGGGTGGAAGTAGGCGGCGGCTATGATTTCCGCGAACGTCAGGCACTGGCATCAGCTTCAGTTGCCATGACGTTCTAATAGTATAATAACCCTATGAAGCAACTATTATGGGTATGGGTCGCATTTGCCGCGGGTCTGCTGGCCGGTTGCGGCGGTCTGCAAGAAACATGGGAAGGACCAGGCGCGGCCTCGTTTCGCCCCACGTCGATCGCCGTGCTGCCGCCGATCATCGGCTCGCTGGAAGGGTCCCGCGACCTGGCCCATGAAGTCGTCACGAACGCGCTCAAAAAGTCCAAACGCTACCCCGTCGTCGTGGACCCGGAACAGGTCAACGGCATCCTCATCAACTCCATCGAGACCAGAGAAGTCTTTGCCGGCTATCTCTCCTTGCTGGAGACCGCCGGCATTTCGGAAAAAGACGCGGCGATGAAGCTGGGACAAGCGTTGAAGGCCGACGCGATCATGATCGTCCGCGTCAACGCCTGGGAATACACCCGGCTGGAAGGCGATAATATAGCGAGGGTGTCGATGGGATTGCGCCTCGTCGATACCCGGCACGGCGCCATCATCTGGAGGGGACGCCACGAAAAGAAGGAAGGCTACATTTTCTTTCGGCCCGACTTAAAAGACCTCGCCTCCGACCTCGCCGAGTACATGATCAAGTACATCCCGAAATAACCGTCTCGCGCGGCGCTTTCCTTAGTCCTTCATTGGTCCACTGGCACTTGGGAGCCCCTTCCCGAACCCGTCCTTCACCAAACGGAATCCCAGATGATTTGTGCCCGTGTCGGGAGCGCCCTTGCTGCGGCCTCCCGGCATGTAACGTGCGCAGTACTGGTCCGTGCACAGGAACGAACCGCCCTTGTGCACGCGCTTGGCGACACCCGGTTCTGATGGATCAAAGCTCTCGTCGGCGCGCGGTCCTCTCGGATTGCGCACAGTTTCTCGGACAAATGGAATGGAGGAGCGCAAAACAGTACTACAATTGCTTCCCCAAATATACCTGTCTAAAATACGTAACAATGTCCATGACACTTTTGTAGTAGTGCGCAGGATAAATACAGATGGTGGCAAGGCGGATCCCAAGCGGGATAATGGGGAGCCTGTCGACGCGGGGATTGGTGCTCATCGACCCGGCGGCCACCCTATATGTCATCTTCCGTCTGCAATCCTGTTGATGGCGCTGTAGAAAAGGGACGCAGACGGTGGAAAAACACGCCGTCGTCAATCGTGTGTTTTGAAACAATGACGAACTTGAAGGGCATCTGTCGGATCGACCGGCCACTCATGGCCGTTGACGGCTTGGTATATAAAATGATATGGTTGGCCATATGAAAACGACCATACAAATACCAGACAGCCTTTTCGAGGAGGCACGCAAGTTAGCCCACCGAGAGCGGACGACGCTGAAAGCCCTGGTGGAACAGGGGCTTCGCCGGATCGTCTCAGAACGGAAACGGCGCAACGGATTCCACCTCCGTAAGGTCACCTTCAAAGGTCAAGGGTTGCAACCTCATCTCGCCGGAGCCTCCTGGGAACATATTCGCGAGTTGAGCTACGAAGGTCGCGGCGGATGATTGCCGTCGATAGCAACGTTCTGGTTTACGCCCACCGCGAAGATTCTCCCTGGCACGATGCTGCGTATACTCGTATCCTTCAACTGGCCGAGGGACGAGCACCATGGGCCATACCATGGCCGTGCATTCACGAATTTCTCGCCATTGTGACCCACGCCCGCATCTATGCTCCGCCAACACCGCTGGAAACGGCGGCGGACCAGGTGGAAGCCTGGATGGAATCACCGAGCCTTATCCTCCTTTCTGAATCGGAGAACTACTGGAAACAACTCCGGGGCATCGTCCAGGCTGCTCGAGTATCCGGCCCACAAATCCATGATGCAAGAGTGGCTGCCCTGTGCCGGCAGCACGCAGTAGATGAGTTATGGACAGCGGATCGGGATTTTGGCCGGTTTCCAGGGCTCAAGGTTCGAAATCCCTTGGTCACCTAAGCGGCCATCCGCTTCCGCACCCTTACCCTCACGGCTTCTCGAATGCGAACACACGCTTCCAATCATGCTTCATGTCCACGACGGTCCAGCCGCGCTGCTGCGCTTCGTCGAACGCTTTGTCCAGCCGGCCCACGTGAGACTTACGGTCATAGGCCCATTCGCGCTCGCCGTCGGTATGGTGGACCAGGCCCATGAAACGCGGCCCTGACCCGGCCGCCGTCCATTGCAGCATCTGATGATCGCCATCGGAATTGCCGAAGGCGAGGACCGGGCGCCGGCCGATGAATTTTTGGATGCCGATCGGCTTTCCCTCCTTGTCGTCTACAAAATCGACGGCAGGCAATTTCAGGAGAACAGCTTTCCCGTCGCGCAGCTCGAACTTCTGTTTGCCCATGCTGCCGACCACTTGCTCCGGCGGGATGCCGTAGACATCCTCGACCCATGCCCGCATGAACTCCACTCCGCCGCCGGAGACGATAAAGGTCTTGAACCCGTTCGCACGCAGATGGCTGAGCAGTTCGAGCATCGGCTGATAGGCGACTTCGTTGTAAGGCCGATTGAAGCGCGGGTGCTTCGCGGTCCGGAGCCACTCCTTTACGATGTTCTGAAACTCGTCGGTCGTCATGCCGCTGTGGGCAACCGCCACCACTTGAAGCAATGCCTTCTCTCCGCCCGCGGCAAACGTTTTCATGTCGCCTTCGAGCAGGGCCTTGAACGGCTGCTTCGTCTTCCACTCGGGATGCCGGGGCGCGAGCGCCTTCACTCGGTCCAGCGCGAACTGCACCTGGAAGTAAACCGGCTGTTCCGCCCAGAGCGTGCCGTCATTGTCGAAGACCGCGATGCGCTCGGCTGGCGGCACGAAATCCGGACCGTCCTCCTTCGTGACCTTCTCGACGAAGGCAATGATGTTACTTTTTACCGCGCCCTCGTTCCAAGACAGAAGCGGATCGTCCGCAGCTTGTACTATGCCGTGTATCGCGGCGATCAGTACTGTCCAAACGATAAGCGACACTGTTACTCGGCATCTTGTCATGTGTTTTCCATCCTCGTGAAGCGACGATCACTACATCGCACGGCTTACCCGGCACAGAGAGAGTGGGACAACGGCTGGCCAGCCATGCGATCGCCGGTGATTTCGAAAAGTGCAAAGCCAAGCCCTGGAAGGTCCAGTGGCCAATAGGCTTGCGCCAAAGAGCCCTGCGGTCCCGTCACCGAGACACGCCGGGAGGCAGCTTAGCAAAGAAACTCTGAGGGGATGAACTGTCAGAACTGACAGTCTGTGGGGAACTGCCATGCTGAGCGCAGATCTCACACTCGTCTCCCCACAGCCGGAGGGATCGAGGGGATCTGATTCTGAACGATCATTCAGAACTTGAAACCGAGATCCAGCTTGAATGTCGTGAAGCCCGGCGTGCCGGTGTGGGATAAATCGATCCATTCCTGCCTTACGCCCCCGCGGAACAACAGCCAGCTGTTGACGTCCCATCGCAGACCTCCTCCTACCCCATAGCTGAGAAAAGTACCGGACTTGGTGGGCTGAGTCGCCCCGCAAATGTAGCCGAACCACGGATCCCAGTAACATCCGGCAACCGGGGGGCCGCTGCAATATCGGTGTCGATGTAGGTCCCACCGCGTTCGCGTCGACGTACGGTGTCAGAGGGCCTGCAAGAAAGTGATACGTGACCGCAAAGGCGAATGTGTTGGTGAAGAATGTTCCGCTAATGGAGCGAGCCGGTGATGAGTTACCGGCGGCCGGTTGGACGACCGCCTGGTAATCGGGCCGGCTCCAGGAGTAGAAGCCCGCTAGATTCTAATGCTCGTTCAGGTTGTAGCCAACCTGGATGCTAAAGCCAAACGTGTCGTTAATCTTCGCGGTCGTGCCGCCATCAAACCCAAGATTTTTCGCCAGCGTATATTGGGGAGAGAGGATGAGTTCTCAGCGCTCACTCCGGTATGTTGTGGCCTGCCCGGATTCAGGCGTGAGGAAAGCCGCTCAAACACTGCCGAAAGGTGGGGAAGGGGCCGCCTTAAACGGCGGCGGCGAACAGAGTATGGCCATTCACCAGGACGACTCTTGAAGTAAATGATGTGGGGGTTAAATGCCGACGACACGGAAACCGCTGGCCTTGGCAGCGGTGGCCAGCGCTTCGTCGTGGGTGGCCATCACGAGATTTGCATGTCCCTGTTCACGCCAGAGGAGTGCCGTCGCCAGATGAATCGCGTCCAACGTGCCCAGCGACGTCGGAAGCGGCTGCGCCGCACGGCTTAAGACCGGCCGTGTCGGCTCGATCATCTCCGCAGCATCAAGCAGGTGGTATACAACTTCTCGTCGCACAGCGATCTCGTCATCGCTGAGGCCTTCCAACAATCGAAGGCGATCAAGGGTGCGGAGGCATTCGACCTCTACCAAGGCGGAGACGACCCGCCTTCAATGGCTGACCATTCCGGGAGAGCATTCGACTGGCCGAGGACGACTCGGAGAAGGACAGAAGAATCCAGATAGGCGATCACCGTTCGCCTTGCCGCTCCTCCAGCAGAAGTTTCACAATATCCACATGCACACACAGAGGAGGGGGCAGCGGGACGCGGGCCGGCTTCGGAGAACCAGGCACAGGGACCCTCACCTTGAGCGAGGCACCATTCTCTTCGTATGGGACAATGCGAGCGATCGGAGTATCCCGATCGAGCACAGTGAGACTGCGGCCGTTCCTCACCTTGCGAAGGTACTCGCTGAGATGGCTCTTGAGATCGGCTATGCGCACCTTGCTCATGGTCATATGATAGTCACATCTGGTCACGATTGCAAGGGCCGCTCATTTCACCTTGAAAGCAAATACCTATCGCCGCCCCGCTTGTGATAGTGCGGACAGCATAGAGAAGGAAGGAACCCGTCACGAGCACCATGAAGAGGGTCCATGAAATGGTTCCAGCAGTCTGCAATCGATTGTCATGGACGGCATGGTTGGCCAAGTGTGCCAGGACTGCAAAGCATGCGATCGACCAGGCGCCGATCTGTCCGCCCCGCGGCAAACCGGTCGCCCTCACACTGGCCACGAGCAACAATGCAATGAGCAGGTCCAAAAACACTCGCCAACCCGGGAGATCACTGATGAGTTGAGAAATGACCAGGAATGGCGGAAGCGACCAGAGCAGAAGGGTGAACCGTCCCACGGTCTGACCCGGTGACAACAAGTGAAGCATCCCGCGCATTGTTAAGTCATATCCACTACGTGTTTTTGGAAGCCAACTGCGTCCACATCGGACCACTCATCGGGATTTCGAACTTCGTCGGCGAGTTCCCCCATGTGTTGATAGGTCGTCGTCCCCTGGAAATCGTTGACGGTTCCTTGAAGCAGTCCCTGGTTTTCTTTCACTTGTGCCTCCGTCACGGCAAAGTCGTACACAAGGATACGGGATGGACGATCGAGCTGCGATTCCAGCCGTTCGAATTGCGGCTTGACCACGGTGTTTGCGCAACTGACGGACGCGAAGCTTATAAGCACCAGCGCCAGTATTGTATTTGAGAAAGGCCACAACCATGCAGCCCCCTCTGTCCACCGCCTAAATGGAGCCAAATGGTGGCCCCGTTGATTGAATCTCAGCTGCCTCATCGCAGCCTCCTTTCCAAGGTCGTCCAACTTTATGTAGTCTTCATCTTTGCACGGTAGCTGTCTTATGTAGCATCGCGTCGGTTCCTGAGGCCGCGGGCTAATTGGTGTATTGCACGTGCACGGTTTCGATCCTGCCGTTGAATGTAAAGGGCGCCTTATCGAAGTAATCCAGCGATACCGGGGAGCCAAGGTCCGTGCCGATGTCGGGGCAGTCGTTGGCGGTGAAGAGTAGCGGGGCACTGATCGGCACGATGCCCGGGCCAACCTCCAAGCCTTGGACGTTGGCGACCGCATCCACTTCCTTGACGGCGTCGTCGATGAGCACGATGAGAATATTGCGCTTGGAAGCTTCGTGCATGGCGTGCTTCTCTACGTCCTTGGCGGCGGCCTTGATGTCCTTCAGGTCAATCGCCGCTTCCCCATTATTTTCTCAGCGCCCTCGTTGCAACTCCGTGCGGTTGACATGTGGGGCACATGCAGATATGCTGTGGTCATGTCCAAGATGATTCAGCTTCGCCACGTACCGGATGACTTGCATCGGAAACTCAAGGCGCGAGCGGCTCTCGCTGGGTTGCCGCTGTCTGACTACCTCCTTCAAGAAGTCCGTCGCGTCGCGGAGCGACCAACAATCTCTGAATTGAGAAGTCGTCTTGTCCACCGATCCTCTATTACACCCACGGTTTCTCCGGCTAAGGCCGTCAAAGCGGAGCGAGAAGGTCGGTGATCGTGGTTGATGCCTCGGTCGTGATCGAGGTATTGCTGAATACTCCTGCCGGAATTCCGATAGCCGAACGGTTTTTCGACCCCGACGAAACCCTTCACACCCCCCATCTCCTCGATGTCGAGGTCGCACAGGTCCTTCGCCGATATGCGCGGACCGGTGAACTTGATGCCGCTCGGGGGCTCCAGGCGCTCGAAGATCTTGCCGATTTTCCGCTGACCCGATACCCTCATGATCTCTTTCTGCTCAGGATCTGGGAACTGCGTCATAATGTCACAGCGTATGACGCTGCTTACATCGCCCTCGCCGAAGCGCTGGGGGCACCGTTGTTGACTTGTGATGCGGGGCTTGCCTCGGCTCCCGGGAATCACGCGCGGATCGAACTCATTTGACGCGTCCGCTCTCCTCACGTCGTCGCGCTCGTCCCCCTCCTGGACGTGCCGATCAAGTCGTGAAGTGGAACGGCGCCTGAAGATCCTTTTTTCACCTCGCCACTTCGAGATGCTTCAGGTCCCACGGTACCCCTCAGTCAGCCAAGCCCTTGCGCGCGTGAGTCTCGTGCATGGCGTGCTCCATCGCGTCGGTGTCGGCGGTTTTGATGTCCTTCAGGTCGATGGTGACCTTGGCGATTGTGCCGGCGAACTTGTTGTCCTGCTCCTTATAGTCCTCCGTGACTGGCGTCCCTTCATCCACCCCCACGTCGGCTCCTTCATCAGCTGAAAAGGCACAGCACTGCGTGTGTTCGATCCGTCCTTCTGCGACATTTTGGCCGTTGACCGAGAGCGTGCCCGTGCCGCCCTTGCCCATGCCGCCGCCGTCAGAGGCAAACTCGTACCGAACCGTCGCCTTGCCGGAAGGGGGCTTGGCGAGGCAACGCTGTACCGCTGCAAACCAAGCCAGTTATAGGTATAGGTTGGGGTGCCATCCTTCATGAAGAGGCTCCATCCGCCGAACCGGCCAGCCTGGGCCAGGATGACGCCGGTTGCGCCACCTTCTGGGACCTCCACTTCGGCGGTAATCGTGTGCGACCGGTTCTTCGTATTGATGAAGACGTTCTCCGACATCCCAGTCATCCCGGGGTAGACTGTTAGGGATGTGCGCCCCGCCATCAGATCGGGCCGCCCGGCAGTGGCCGCGTTCACCCGCTCGAGGACGCGGTCATCGATGGGCAGTACGTGATACTTGACCGCCTCCGTCAGAAAGAGCTGCTGCAGTTCCTTGAGTTTCGCCGGGTTTTTTGCGGCCAGATCGTGCGCCAGGCTGAAGTCTTTTCGCGTATCGTACAGCTCCCACTTGTCATCGAGGAGCGCGGTCCGGGGTTTGAATTCCCAGGGCTCCCGGTGGACAGTGCCGGCGAGCCAGCCGTCGTGGTAGATGGCCCGGTTGCCGAAGATCTCAAAGTACTGGGTCCGGTGTTTGGTCTTGGCCGCGGCATCCTTGAACGTATAGGCCATGCTCACGCCTTCGATAGTGGTCTGGGCCGTGCCATTCACGACTTTCGGCTGCGGTAGGCCGGCTGCCTCCAGGATCGTCGGCGCGATGTCGATGACATGATGAAACTGCTTGCGTACCTCGCCTTTGGCGTTGATCCCCTGAGGCCAGTGCACGACCATCCCATTGCGGGTACCGCCGAAGCTGGAGGCGACCTGCTTGGTCCACGTGAAGGGTGTATCGCCTGCGACCGCCCAGCCAGCAGCATAATGGTTGTAGGACATCGGCCCGCCGAGATCGTCGTAGTGCGTCAAGATATCCGCCACGGTTTCGTGCACGCCGTTGAAGTAACTCATTTCGTTGAAGACCCCGTTCATACCCCCCTCGGCGCTCGCGCCGTTATCGCCGATCAGGTAGAAGATCAACGTTTGCTCCATCTGCCCCATGCCCTCAATGGCCTGCACCAATCGGCCCACTTCGTGGTCGGTATATTCGCCGTAGCCGGCGAACACCTCCATCTGATGAGCAAACAGTTTCTTTTCGTCCGGCGTGAGCTTCTCCCAGTCCTTGATGG
>JBOHOS010000839.1:0-10405 GCA_050731295.1 Nitrospiraceae bacterium
ACTCCGACGTCATGCCACGCGCGAAGTGCGGCTGGCCGGTCGCCGCATCATGGAAAAAGCAGATCAGCCCATAGCGGCCCGGCTCGAACTGAGCTGTAAAGAACGCGTGGTCCCCACTTTCCAATCCGACCAGGCCGCCGATCGGTTTGCCTGGCGGAGGCTCCGCTGCGCCGGACTCAATCGCCTTGACGAACTCGCTCACCGACGCGCCGGCCGCGAGTTGCACCACCACGACCTCGTGCGGCTGAGTCCCGTGATTCATGACTTCAATCGTATGCATGCCGGGCTTCATCGGTCGAGACATCGTGAACCGAAAGTCATTCAGGGTAATGGTGGCACCGGCCTTCGGCTCGGACACCATGATGGGCTTTCCACCCTTGACGGAGAGCGCCTTTTGCATGCCCAGCGCCATGTGCGGCACGCCCTTCTTATCCGGGATCACACAGATGAGCAGGTAGTCGCCTTCCACGAGATTCATCGTGGCCGTGGACTGACCGCCTGGAATGACGGCGTTTGGGCCTCCCATCAGCTTGGCCCAGGATGGCAGCCGTGACGCATCGGCCTTCAGGGCCGCGCCAAAGTCTGCCGCGGTCTTACCCTGGAGAAGTTTGACAAGTTGGATGTGATGCAGATCCTGTCCTTTGTTGACGATCTGCATCGTGGTGACGCCGGCGGGAATGCGATCCGGTCCAGCGAAGCCGTAATCATTCGCCTCGAAGACGACCGGTGACGGATCGGGGCGAGGGGCAGCCGCCACGCGACCCCCGTCGCCCCATTCAAGGACGGAAGCGAACATCAGTATCACTGCGATCGTGGCCGGTTTGGATATTGTGCAGAACATATGAACCTCCTTTTTGTTCTATCAATGGATCGGAGCCGCGAAGTCATCACCGAAAGCAGCCGTCCGGACAGCCGCCTCAGGCAGGCGGAACCATAGCATGGGTGGAAGAGCGAAAGTTCCTAAGAATATGCTATCGTGCGCCTAATTATTTCTTAACGCGGCAAACGAGGCCACTGAATCGCCGTGATCCCTGCCGAAGTGTCAGCTCTGCTCCGAACCGGCGTCTCGGTCGTGGTGGGAACGCGCGACGCGTCGCTCCTGCCGGAGTGCACGCGCGCCTGGGGCATTCTCGTCCATGAGGATGGAACATCGGTGACCATCTTCCTCACAGACACGATCTCCCGGAAGGCGATCCAGAACCTGCGCGAGAATGGGCAGATCGCTATCAGCTGTGCGCGACCCACCGATCATCAGGCTTGCCAACTGAAAGGGCGGCTGCGTGCCATCCGCCCAACGGATGCGCGGGACCGCGACTGTCGCAGGCGTTGGAGCGATGATTTCTTGGGCGAGTTGATCGCGATCGGGGTCCCCACGGCGTTATTCGAGGCCCTAATCACCGAACCCGCACTGGCGGTCGACATTGATGTGACCGACGTTTTCCACCAGACGCCCGGGCCGGGGGCCGGAGAAAAACTCTAGCCATGGCAGCCGTCGCGCTTACTCTTGAGGATCTCTGGCCCTGTCTCCAGGGCGTCATCCCGGCTGCCATGAGCACATGTTCGCGTGACGGGACACCGAACGTCACGTTCGTCAGCCAAGTCTATTACGTCGATGCCAAGCACGTGGCGATCTCGTTCCAGTTCTTCAATAAAACGCACAAAAACGTCCGGGAGCATCCGCTGGCGTGTGCCATGATCATCGACCCACGGACGCTGCAGGCTTACCGCTTGTATCTCCGGTTCGACCATTCCGAAGGCGCCGGTCCCCTGTTCGAATCGATGTCGCTGCAATTGCAGGCGATCGCCTCCTATGAGGGGATGAGCGACGTCTTCCGGCTGCGGGCTGCCGACGTGTACGAAGTGTTCAGGATCGAGCGAGTGGATGGCTTTACCCGCCTGCCCGAGCCGCCGCCTACCGAGCGCGCCTCGCCCATCTTCATCGACCGGGATCTCGTCTCGCTGCGGCTCATCGCGGAACGGCTGACCCGTGCCGAACTTCTGAGCGATCTCCTGGAGACCTCGCTGCAGCTCCTCGAAGAGCAGTTCGGCTTTCGCCACGCCATGATTCTGTTGGCGGACGAGCGGCATGGAAAGTTACTGACGATCGCGAGTCGCGGTTATGCTGAAAATGGGGCCGGATCGGAGGTCGGCATAGGCGAAGGGCTCATCGGGATGGCGGCCCGAGCGAAGCGGGCGCTCCGCCTGTCCGCGATCGATCATAGCCTGCGCTACGCCCGTGCGGTGCGGCGGCGTGCGAAGACGGTGAGCGGAGCCGACGCCGTCAGCCGCGAGGTCCCGCTCCCCGGCCTCCCCGGTGCCGCGGCTCAGATCGGCGTGCCGCTGATCATGCGCGGCCGTCTGATAGCCGTACTGGCGGTCGAAAGCACCGATCCCATGGCCTTCATGCCTCGGGAAGAGACGCTTCTCACGATCGTGGCGTCGCAACTGGCCGTCGGGATCGACCAACTCGGGCGCGATGTGGAGGAGGCGGCGCCTCCCGACGCGACACGACGGAAGACCGACAAGAGGCCGCTGTCGCCGGCTCGCAGCCGGCGCTTCTGCTTCTTCCACGTCGATGATTGTGTCTTCGTGGACGGTGAATATCTGATCCGGAACGTGCCGGGGCGAATTCTGTGGCGCCTGCTTACGCAGTACCGCGATGAAGGCCGCTCCGAGTTCACCAATCGCGAACTGCGGATGGATTCGTGGCTGCGCCTCCCTGAGATCAAAGACAATCTCGAAAGCCGGCTCATCCTGCTCCGCAAGCGGATGGAACAGAAATGCCCCGACATCAGGCTTCTCCAGCGTGGCCGAGGGCGGTTTGCTCTCGAACTGGACGTCCCCATCGAACTCTCGGAAAAGGACGCCTGAGGCGAGGTCTTTTTCCGTTTGTTAGCTTGCATCTCCAGCCCCCCATACTTCGCCATCACTTGTAGTAGGTCGCGGAGCTGATGCTGTACTGCCGCCAGATCTCACTGACCGGCGGCCGGCATCGGCTTCGTTGAGCATGGCCACAATCTAGGTTTCGGTGAACTTCGACTGGCGCATGGGAACCGCCCGGCTGGGGCGGCTTTCTGCCGGAAAGTTCTCCTTTGAGATGTTTCTGATTCAGGGGAGCTTTGCATTCCCTCTTGACTCCTTCACTCCCACTTCTCTATAGTTAACCATATGGTTAACTATTCACCGAGTCTCAATCGCACTTTCGCCGCACTCGCCGATCCCACTCGTCGCGCCATTTTGGAACGCTTGGCCGGCGGCGTTTGTTGTGTTTCGGAATTGGCAGAGCCGTTCGACATGTCGCTGCCGGCAATCTCGAAACACCTTCGCGTGCTGGAGCAAGCCGGATTGCTCGCGCGCGAGAAGGACGGGCGGATTCACCGCTGTGGCTTGGCGAGCGATCCGCTCAAACACGCGGCGGAATGGCTGTCCGCCTACCGGCGGTTTTGGGACAAGCGATTTGACGCTCTTGATCACTATCTGCAATCCACCCAACAACAGGAGGACTCGTTATGGCCGCCACCACATCACCGTCAGACACCACCCTCCGCCTCACACGGACCTTCGCCGCCCCGCGCGAAAAAGTCTTCCAAGCATGGACGGACGCCGAAGCGCTGAAACGCTGGTTCGCGCCGGCGGATGACTTTTCGACTCCCCTCGTCGAGGTCGATCTCCGGGTCGGCGGAAAGTACCGCATTCAGATGAAAGCTCCGGACGGCGCCGTCCATACGGTCGCAGGGGTCTACCGGGAGATCACCCCGCCCGAAAAACTCGTCTTCACATGGGACTGGGAAGGCGACAAATCCTGCGGCGGGCTGGCGCTGGATCAGAACACCGAGGTCACGGTCGAATTTCTCGATCGGGGGCGAGAGACGGAGATCGTTCTCACGCACGTTTATTTCACCAGCGCCGAACAGCGAGACAAACACAGCCACGGCTGGACCGGGTGCCTCGATCGCCTGCAGAAGCTGTTCTAAGAAGCGTTCATCGTTGATCAGAGTATTTCCTATCTCCGATTACGTTGAACGGTTCATGTTGAACGTCGATAGCGCTACGGGAGGACGGATTGACTTAGCCCATGTAAATGTTCCAGCCTATGACCATGCAGACGTCACCAAGGGTGGGGCAAGTACGACTGGAAGCCTGGCGACCTATCACCAACAACCGGCACATAGAAGGAGGAAGCATGACCACACACGTGAAGCCAATTCCCGCAGACTATCACACCATCACGCCGGCATTGTCTGTTCGTGGCGGCATCGAAGCACTCGAATTTTATAAGCGCGCGTTCGGCGCGAAGGAACGGATGCGATTCCCCGGACCGGATGGCAAGAGCTTGATGCATGCCGAACTCAAAATCGGCGATTCGATCCTCATGCTGGGCGACGAGCAGCCCGACATGGGATGCCGCGGGCCGCAGAGTTTGGGCGGCACAACAGTGTCGTTATATCTGTACGTGGAAGACGTGGACAAGTCCTTCAGTCAGGCTGTCTCAGCGGGCGCGAAGCCGCTTATGCCGGTCGCGGACATGTTCTGGGGCGATCGCATGGGGAAGGTAGCGGATCCCTTTGGGCACGAATGGACATTGTCCACTCACAAGGAGGATGTGACGCCCGAAGAAGCTCGGAAACGGGGTGAAGCGTTCTTCCGAGAGATGGCGAAACCGGCGGCCGCCTCATCCGCTTCGAGATAACGATACCCAGATGCTGCGGCCGGTGACGAAGCAAGACGCCGGCCGCGGCGACCATATCATGAACCGATGCCAGAACTGCCCGATATCACGATCTACCTCGAAGCCCTTCATCGCATGGTGATGGGCCATCGGCTGGAGCGCGTTCGACTGGTGGGCCCGTCTCTTTTGCGGACTACCGATCCGCCTCTCGTGGAGGCGCACGGAAAGACTGTCCGTGAGCTGCGCCGGATTGGGAAGCGGATCGTATTCGGGCTGGACGATGAACTTTTTCTTGTCGTGCACCTGATGATCACCGGCCGCTTCCATTGGCGCCAAGCCGCCTCGAAAATTCCCGGAAAGATCGGCCTGGCCGCGTTTGACTTCACTCACGGCACATTAATGCTCACCGAAGCCGGCACCAAGAAGCTCGCAGCCCTCCACGCGGTACGCGGGGAGCAAGATCTGCGGCAGTTCGATCTCGGCGGGATTGAGCCGTTGGCAGCGGATGTTCAGGCATTTCAGTCGGCCCTCACACGAAAAAACCAGATGGTGAAGCGGGCGCTCGCTGATCCACACTTCTTCAGCGGCATCGGAAACGCCTATTCTGATGAAATTCTCCATCAAGCCCGATTGTCGCCGGTTACGCTCGCGCGCAAGCTTGGTCAGGATGAAGTAGCGCGCCTCTTTCAGGCGACACGGACTGTTCTCACTGAATGGATCGACCGTCTGCGTGCCGAAACGGGCGACCGGTTTCCCGAGAAGGTCACCGCCTTCCATGAGCGTATGGCGGTGCATGGGCGATACGGCCTGCCGTGCCCGGTCTGCGGCTCACCGGTTCAGCGCATTGTGTACACCCAGAACGAGGCCAACTACTGCCCGACCTGCCAGACGGGCGGGAAGCTGCTGGCCGACCGCGCATTATCTCGATTACTCAAGTCCGACCGTCCAAGGACTCTTCAAGAGCTGGATCACCGGCGCATCCGACACCGGAGAGCGAGCGATCAAGAAAAATTGGAATTTGAACGTCCTGAGCACAGCGTTGAATCGGATTGATTCCCTCTGACAGCAGGAGTCAAAGGTATGAGCCCTCGTCGTGAAAGGAGATCATGATGGCGCTGTTCACAGATGCGACTCCTACGCCGGCCACCGGTCCGATCACCCTGCTGATCGGCACGCGCAAAGGTGGCTTCCTCGCGCGAAGCGACCGGTCACGACGAGCGTGGACCCTGTCCAAGCCGATTCTTCTTGGTCACATTGTGCACCATATCGTGGCCGACCCTCGCGATGGTCGCACGCTGCTCATGGCGGCGCGAACCGGGCATCTGGGGCCAACCGTCTTCCGGTCGCGCGACCGGGGCAAGACCTGGACGGAAGCGAAACGGCCGCCCGCATTTGCCAAAGCCGCCGAAGGACAGACGGGACTGATTGTGGATCATGTGTTCTGGCTCTGCCCGGGCCATGCCGACGAACCGCGTGCCTGGTACGCGGGGACTTCGCCCCAGGGCCTCTTTCGTTCCGACGATGGAGGAGAGACGTGGGCCAACGTGACGGGCTTCAATGAACACCCGCTCCGCGCGAAGTGGACCGGCGGTGAACAAGATGGGACGCCCGATGGCCCGAAGCTTCATTCCATTTTGATCGACCCCCGCGACCCGAATCGTCTGTACATCGGCATGTCCTCGGGCGGCGTCTTCGAAAGCATCGACAAGGGAAACGAGTGGCGACCGTTGAACAAAGGCTGCCGCGCGGACTTCCTGCCCATCTCCAACCCGGAATATGGCCACGATCCGCATTGCGTCCGTCTGCATCCGCTCAAGCCCGACCGCCTGTATCAACAGAATCACTGCGGCATCTACCGGATGGACCGGCCCGACGACCGGTGGGTCCGCATCGGCGCGAACATGCCTCAGCAGATCGGCGATATCGGATTCCCCCTCGTCTTGCACCCGCGCGACCCGAATACCGCCTGGGTCTTTCCCATGGATGGCTCATCCGTATGGCCGCGCGTGAGTCCTGATGGAAAGCCGGCCGTCTATGTGACTCGGAATGCAGGCACGACGTGGAAACGGCAGAATCGCGGCATGCCCAGAAACAACGCCTGGTGGACGGTCAAACGCCAAGCCATGACGGCCGATGCGCACGATCCGGTAGGACTTTATTTCGGCACCACCAATGGAGAGGTCTGGAGCAGCCGGGCCGGCGGTGAATCGTGGGCCTGCCTGGTCAAGCATCTTCCTGAAATATATTCGATTGAAGCTTGTCAGCTATGAAGGTCACCGTCTCGATCCCGACTCCGCTCCGCTCCTACACGGCGCACAATCCGGAAGTCGAGGTGGAGGGCCGGACGCTAGGCGAGGCCCTCGCGGCCATTGATCGTCGTTATCCTGGCCTGCGGTTTCGGATCATCACCGAGCAGGATACGGTGAGACAGCACATCAAGATCTTTATCAACGGGGCGCAAGCGGGCAGTCTATCCGACCCGCTTCAATCCGGCGATCACCTTTACATCATTTGTGCTCTCAGCGGTGGGTGAGTACCATGCGTTCTCGCTCATCTGCTTGACAAGCGGCGTCAGAAGCAAGCCGATAGGCTCCAGCCGGCTAACCGTTCAACACAAGGAGGTAGCCATGGCGACCAAGCAGTACAAACAACTCGGGTGTATGGATGTCGACCCCAAAGGACAGTGCGCATTTCAGGTGCGGGCCGAGACGGAGGACGAGGTCATGCGGTTGGTGGCCGAGCACGGAAAAGCTTGTCATAAGATGACCACCATCCCGCCTGAGATGGCCGCCAAGGTAAAGGCCGCGATGAAGACCGTCCCGGTCAACGTCTAGGCACGCGCTTTTTTGGGGAGTCCCGCGCCCGCGCGGGACTCCGTCCTCCCGGCGTCGCAGTCCGTCGTCCAGTCTCCAGATATTCCACACTATGGATCATGCCGATGCGATTACCTTACAATCCTGATCGTAAACTCATCACCTTGGTGATCCTTGCGGTGATCCTCAATGTTGGCCATACCATTGATCACATCGCACGAGGAGACCTCCACTGGCCGCTGACTCTCGATTCTGCGATCTTCATTCTGATTGTCTTGGTGATCTTCACTCTCGCCGGTGCCGGTCTCTTCCTATACATAAGGAACAAAGTCGGGCCTGCTTTCTGGGCGATCGTCGCCGGCACTGGGGTGGCGTTCGGCTGGTTGTCACACTTCAGTCCATTCACCGACCAAAGGGCTCAGGTTATTTTCAGCGCGTACCAGTCCACCGTCGCCGGATGGCTCGCGCTTGCCTGCTTGTTCGCGCTCATGGTGTTGCTGGTCATGGTGACCATCTACGCGAGCTACCTTTGGATGCTGAACCAACAGCGACAGTCATCCTCCGTTGGAAGACCATGACCCGCTCATCGGATTATCCGGGCGCCCGGCGGCGGCCCGCTCTCTTCTCTGAGTCATCATGGCACGTGGCAGGCAAGAGCTGGAAATCCTATGGACTGTGTAAGATAGAGCTGAGGAGGGGTTTCATGAATACTGAAGAAATCATCGAGGGACAACGGCAGGACTGGAACCGCGTCGCTCCAGGGTGGGAAAAATGGGACCGATTCTTCGATCGCAACCTGACGTTCATCAATCACCGGCTGGTCGGCGATGCTCGCCTTCGCGAGGGACAGCAGGTGCTCGACCTCGGTTCCGGCACCGGCTATCCGGCGCTTCTGGCAGCGCGAACGGTCGGCAATCAGGGACGCGTCGTGGGGCTAGACTTGGCTGAGGGCATGCTCGCTGCCGCGCGTCGGAAAGCCCAAGCGCTGGGGTTGGCCAACGTGACCTTTCGAACGGCTGATGTCACGACCTTGCCCTTCGAGTCGGATTCCTTCGATGCCGTGACGAGCCGCTTTTGTCTGATGTTTTTGCCCGATATCCCGAAGGCTATCGGTGAGATCGCTCGCGTACTCAAACCCGGTGGATATGTGGCCGCGGCGGTGTGGTCGACACCGGATAACAACCCGTACCTCCGCATCCCGATGGATGTCATCAAACAGCACATCGAACTGCCACCGCCGGACCCCGAGCAGCCGGGAATTTTCCGTCTCGCCAAACCCGGCGATCTTCGGAGCATGGCAGAGCGAGCCGGGTTTCACGGACTTACGGATGAAGAACTAGCTGGAGAGGTAGCGTTCGATTCGGCAAGGGACTATGTCACCAGCGTGATGGAGCTCGCTGCTCCCCTCCAGACCCTATTTGCGAAATTATCTCCATCGCAACAGCGTGAGGCTGAGGAAGGATTCGAACGCCTGGCAAATCAGTACCGGAAGGACAGCGGTATCGCGCTACCCATCGTGGTTCGCATCGTCGCGGGACGAAAGTCCGGCTGAACGGGGACAATCCGACTGCATGAATGACCAAGGCTTTAAAGAGTTCGTGCTGGATCAGTTGCACGACCTTTCCGGCGTAACCTGCCGCGCCATGTTCGGCGGGTATGGCTTGTATTGTGAAAAAAGGTTCTTCGGCATTATTCATCGCGGCTGCCTCTACTTCAAAACGAATGAAGCCGGCCGCGCGGCATACATACAAAAAGGCATGAAACCGTTCCGGCCAAATGTCAAACAAACGCTGAAGACCTATTATGAGGTCCCGGTCGAGATTCTCGAGGATGGAGGGCAGCTATCGAGTGGGCCAGAAGGTTTTGCACGACCAAGCTCGTCCGAAGCCGGCACCTTTACTAAAGAATCGCCGTCCAGTTTCTCGACGCTCGCAACGCACGGGGTATAAGGGTGCCGTTCCTTCAGGCGCCTGACAATAGCTCACGGCTTTAGTGATTCTCGCCACGATCCTCAATGTCGGCCATACCGTCGATCACATCGCGCGAGGCGATCTCCGTTGGCCGCTGACGATCGATTCTGTCACCTTCATCTTGATCGTTGTGGCCATTTTCGCTCTCATCGGTGTCGGGCTCTCCTTGCACAACCGAAACAAGTCGGGCCACGGTTCTGGGCGCTCTTCGCCGACATCGGTGTGTCGTTTGGCTGTGTCACACTTCAGTCCATTCACCGACCAAACGGCTCAGGTTATTTTCAGCGCAACCAGTCCATGGTCGACGGATGGCTCGCCCCTGCCTGTCTATATGCGCTGATGGCGGTGCTTGTCATCGTTACTCTCTATGCTGGTTACCGGTGGACGCACCAGTGATTCACGCGCAGTCCTGTCCTTAACGAAGGGCCACCGTTCCATGACATCCGGATCTGACTCCTGCACCAAGTCATGGCATAATGGGTCATACCGCACTCCATCTGGATGGTCGGGCATTCTACACGACCGATCGAGGAATTCATCAAATTGGTGAAGGCGCCTGGCATTCAGTGCCTAGTCGATGTCCGCGTCATTCCCTATTTCCGTCGCAACCCGCAATTCCACACGACGGCGCTTGCAGCGAGCCTCAAGGAGGCCGGCATCGATTATCACCATCTCCTAGCCCTTGGTGGACGGCGAAAAAGCCGACCCGACTCTCCGAACCTCGGTTGGCGTAACCTGAGCTTTCGCGGCTATGCCGATTACATGCAGACTGATGGATTCTGGGAGGCTGGTCAGCGGAGGATGGGACGTGCGGCACATTCTCACACCCAACAAAGCCGGTCTCCATTCCCTCACTTCCTTTGCCAAAATTGAGCATGGGAGAGTTGTATACCCGGAAATCGACCGTGGAGATTCCGCGCCGCGCTTCTTTACGTAGGCGGCATGGATTCGAC
>JBOHOS010000840.1:0-6835 GCA_050731295.1 Nitrospiraceae bacterium
CTATGTGATCGGTGATAATGGAACCGGTTTGGAACGGGTCACGTTTTCGGGCAGGTTTAACAGTTTCCCCATGTTTTCGTCGGACGGGAAAAAGCTGGTCTGGGTGTCGGATCGTCAGGCGAAGGCACGTGGCGAGTTCAATATCTTCCTGGCCGATTGGGTGCCATGAAGGGCTCAAGCCCCGCAAGCTGCCAACCATCCGCAACTACATATCGCACCGAGATCCTGCCAACGCACGATTTGCTGCTTATCGGGATATTATTTGGTGCCGCTGTCATTATCGTGTTTTGGGGACTTTTTCAGATCGATCTGCCGGTGGCGTATTATGTGCGTTCCCTTCGCATCCCATGGCTTGAAAGAGCAGGTGATATCGGCAATCGTTTGGGGAGCGGCATCGTGTTGGTGGGAGTCAGTGGAGTGATCCTCACAGCCGGTGTAATACTCAAGCAGCCCGTCGTTCGCGCGGTCGGACTCGAAACTCTTTTGGCTCATGCGGTTGCCGGTCTGATCGCCCAAGCGCTGAAGCACGCGATCGGTCGGCCCCGTCCCCGATTCATGCACGGTGAAAGCCCGTTTCTACTCGGACCGTCTTTTCAGTCAGGGCTGGACTCTTTTCCTTCAGGCCATGCCTCGGCCTCGTTTGCGGTCGCGACGGTAGTGGCTCGCCACTTCCCAAAAACGGGATGGGTCTTCTATAGCCTTGCCTCGTTGGTCGCACTAAGCCGTATTGTGCGAGGGTCACACTTTCCGACGGATGTCATGGCCGGAGTCGGCCTGGGGTTACTTGTTGGGTATGTGATCGCCCATCCGGTTCGAGCCTGGGGGCGTTCACTCTTCCATGCGTTGACCGAGACCACGCCGTTTCTTGTCTCGGTATTTGGCTTGATCTGGATCTCGGTGTATCCGTCATCCGACCAACCGGCGGTCTTCCTCATGGTCATCGCTGGTATCCTGGCAATGCTGGCTGGGATGGGTGCGCGGTTGTATCGAAAACTCACGGCAGGCCCGCGGACACGGGAAAGAATGGGTTCTGAATTCGCAGGGCCGAATGCCTTGATCGTGATCGGTCTCGCCCTGACCAGCGGATCAAGGCTGGTGACGATGATAGCAGTTTTTGTGAGTCTGGCTTATTGGGTCATGCAACATCGAACGGAAATTCAGGGCGATCCTTACTTGCCGCCACGTGTCGAGCTATCGTATTTGATGGGCTTTCTATATCATGCTGCGTTAATCGAAGTGCCCTTGGCGGGTCTGCTCATCTTTAGCGTCTTCTTCATCCAGCAGATCAAAGGACTCCTGCCGCTTCTTCCCTAGGCCAACTTTGTTATCGCCGTTGTCCATGTGGTCCCACTGCCTTGGGAGGTGGTGAGGGGGGGAGGCGTACCATCGGCTCGTTCGCCAGCAGACTGTATCCGTAACGTTCGAGAATGACCGAAAAACCTCCGGACTCAGAGGGGAGCTGGGACTTGAGGCGGGATGGCAGCAGGATCATAGCCCGGCCTGGCCGCGTCAGGTAAGGGCGCATCTTCTCTTCCTCTCCAGGTCGGATGACGACAGCGGCACGTTTGGCATAGAAGATAAGCGAAGGTTTGGGAGGGCCATAAAGAATCAATGGTTCGTGGGGGTGCAAATTGACGCTGGCCGTATAGGCGAGATCCTGAGGCGGAGTGATAAAATATTTACTGAAGCGAGGCAGCGCCACCTGAATAATAATCAGAAGAACGAGAGCGATGGTCGATCCCGCCGCCCAAAAAGCTCCCGCTCGGCGATCCTCAGAAAATCCAAAATATCCGACAAAGGCCATGCCGATGAGCAAGACGAACCCGGCTGCGGTCAGGCCCCAGCCAGGTTCAACGTGAGCGGCCATCGGAAATTCTTTGGCGATTTTGTCGATGAAAGTTGAATATAACGACAATGAAGCCGTGAGCGTCAATCCCAACCCATATCCAATGCCCATCACCGTCAAGAGCGAGGCTCGGAGGTATGGAGGAATAGGGCCGGTGAGGCAGCGGTTCCAGTAGGAAGCCGTTAAGATCGCGGCGGCTGGAAAGAGTGGGCCGATGTAATGCGGCAGGCGTGTGGCCGATACGCTAAAGAAGACAAAGACACCCACGATCCAGAGTGCTGAAAATAATTCAAGATCGCCGCTCGATTGATGATCCTCGCCGGAGGCCCATGACCGAGTGCACCAATAGGTTTTCAAAGTCTGGTAAAGAGCAAATGGAAGAAACCCGCTCCAGGGGAAGAACCCAACCAACAAGACAGGCACGTAGAGAAGTACCGTCCCGCCGTGCCCACCGATGACGTTGAAGAATCGCCCCACGGTATCTGCTTGAGCCGATGCAGTGTACCGAGATCCGTGGATGGCGAGCATCATGCCATACCACGGCAGCGCGAGGAGCAGAAAGACCACCACCCCGCCGAGTGGGAACCCTCGCTGCCAGAATAGGGGCCATCTCTTCGTGAGGCTCAAGTATGGAACTACACCCAGAAGAGGGACCACCACGCCGATCGGTCCCTTCGTCAGGGTTCCGATCGCCATTCCAACATAGAACAGCCAGAACATGGCGCGCTGGCGGCCTTCTCCATGAAGGCCGAGCCAAAATCCGTACAGTGACAGGGTCGTGAAAAAAATAAGCACGCTATCGGTGAGTGCCAGACGGCCGATGGCGACCATTTCGATGTTTAAGAGCAACATGACACCGCCAAGAAGCCCGACCCCCTTGCCGCGCACATGGGTGAGAAAGAGGCACTGGAGGAGAATGAGCGCGACACCGAAGAATGCGGATGCGAATCGGGCGGAGAATTCGCTGACGCCCAGGAATCGATACGCGCCACTCATCAGCCAGTAGACAAAAGCCGGCTTGGCAAATCGAGGTTCGCCATTTAGAGTGGGAGTAATCCAATCGCCCGATTCAAGCATCTCACGGGCCGCTTCAGCGTTGCTGCCTTCGTCCCGATCCGTCAGTCCAAGAGTGCCGAGGCCGAGAAACATGAGGAGAATGGCCAGCCCGAATAGGCCAAGTAAAGGCCCCCACTTACTCAACAGTCATCCTTTGGCGCGGAAGAAATAGAGGATGGAGGGGAAGGAGGGTGTGTGCGGATCGATGCTTTGGAGATCAACATAAGATTTCGTATGTAGACGAAGGCGCCGATACTCTGCCCGGCGATGAAGACGGGGTCTTTACGATAGATCGCATAGGCCAAGGTGATCAGGCCCCCTACCAAGCTCATATACCAAAAGCCGATCGGGACACGACTTTCTGCGCTTCGCTCAGAGGCGAGCCACTGCACCAGCCACCGCATGAAAAAGATGCCCTGCCCGATAAACCCAATCACCAACCAGATGGATTCCGTCATGTTCATGAGGACGCCAAGCGGTGCCGCGCATCGGCGCAACGTATTGGCGCGATCATTGTTCGGGGTTGCGAGAGATACATTCCCGTCACGGGTGGCGTTCTGAAGGTCGGAACCGGTATCGAAGACATCGACTTTGCATCCATCGGACCGCAATGAGATCGTACAGGCCTTTGAAAAGGCGGTTACCGACTCCGTATTTTGAGTAGCCATGAGCCCGTGGAAAATGCGTGACGGGCACTTCAGTCACCAAAAATCCGTGCATCTGGGCCAGAACCGGGAAGAAGCGGTGCATCCCTTCGAAGAGGCACATCTTCTCCACCACAGTTCGACGAAAGACTTTGAGAGAGCAGCCGGTGTCGTGAATGAAATCACCGGTAACCGAACTACGAACGAGATATGCGATAAGCGATGACAATTTCCTGATCAGATTATCATGGCGGTCTTTGCGCCATCCACACACCAAATCGTATTGAGACGCCAATGGAAGCAGTCTCAGAATGTCGGCCGGATCGAATTGCAGATCTCCATCCATGGTGACGACCAGCTCCCCGTGCGCTTGCCTGAAACCGGCATCAAAGGCCGATGTCTGGCCATAATTTCGATCGAAATGTAGGACCTTTACTTCAGCATACTGAGTTGTAAGGTTATCGAGAAGGGCGCTGCTCCCGTCAGTGCTCCCGTCATCAACATACAAAATTTCAAACGGAGCGTTCTGAAACTCCGACCTCGCACTCAGCACTTTCAATAACTGTTCGGTTAGGGGAGGAAGATTGTCCCGTTCATCCTTGATCGGGATGACGACCGAGACCCACGGGCGGGATGTCACTGTCATGAAAGGTGGGTACTCCTTCAGAAGAAAGCAATTGCATTCTACCGAAACGGGCAAGGAGGGTCAAACTGGCGTACGGGGTCATAACATATGACGCGGAGCCTCGATAGCCATGATGCTGCAAGAACTCTCAGCGGGCGTCAAATAGTTGCGCGCTTGATGCGGCTGGACATGATTGTAGAGCTGCGGCGCGAACTGCTGAGCGTGACGCTGGGGCTCGGTCGAATGTCCAGCGTGTCGAATTGCGCGAGATCGCCCGGGGCCCTCGGCCGATGGTCCGGGGCTTGCGGACAGCGTACGGCCGAGGTCGGGCACGCTTCCGCGCCGAGATCCCTTGGCGGGTGGGTTCTATGAGGAGCCCGCGCTGGCGCAGGCGCGCCAACACGCGATCAATGGTCTTCGCCGACAGCCGGCCACGGCGCGGATACTGTCCCTGCAGCTGCTGCAGCCGAGCCACGACGCGGGCGGTGTGCAGGGCTGCCGGACTCGATGCGGGCGCCGCGAGCGTGGTTCCAGGGAGTAGAGATCGTGGAGCTGGTACCGCCGCCAGCGAAATAAAAGTGGTCCCAGAGAGGCCAAAGACGTGCGCCACCAATGGCCAGTCATCCCCAATCAGCTGCCAGACCTCTAACGACTGCAGCGAGTTCGGGTCGCGGCCGAGCGGTCCGGCAGGCAAGCTGAGTAACCTGGCGGAACATTTGGGTCGGAACCGACGTAAGCCGCCGCCCGCGATTGTTGCCGAATGGGCCCTGCCGAAAGCTAGACCACAGAATCAGATGTTTTGATGTTTTATTGAGGCGACTCGAAATTCCGATTGACTCCGGCCACGCTTTCGGTGCAAAAAGCTTTACTCGTCACGGATGAGCAATGAAAAAGCCGAATGGGGCCTTTAAAAATCACACTGGTGTTTTGTTTTTACCACATCGTATTCGTTAAAACACAATATACGTGAATTAAATCATTCATGTAAATCAATATATAGTGTTACAATAGTTGGCACATGTGTTGCTAGCATACCTCCTGGTCCTGAATAGAGGGGCGTAATGAGGCAACAACAAACCATCGGTCAGACAATTACTTGTTCAGGAGTCGGACTTCATACCGGCCACCCGGTTATCCTCTCATTTCGCCCTGCTCCGCCCAATACCGGCATCGTGTTTGTCCGGACCGAGGAGGGTAGTCCTGTCACGCTGCCTGCCTCCGTCCGTAATCTTGTGCCAGCGGAACTGTGTACGACGATCAGCACCAATGGGATGGTCGTCAAGACGGTTGAGCATGTTCTGGCTGCCCTGGTCGGCTTAGGCATTGATAACGTATTTGTGGAACTCAACGCCGGAGAAGTGCCGGCGATGGACGGAAGCGCAAGCCCATTTGTTCGTCTTATTCGAGCCGCGGGTATCGTTCCGCAGAGCGTTCATCAGCCATTTTTGAAAGTGATTCAGCCGATCGAAGTATCCGATGGGAATCGCCGGGTTGTCCTTGAGCCGGCATCCGCCACTCGTATGACGTATTCGATTCAGTATAATCATCCGCTCATCAAGCAGCAGACTTATAGGTATCACTGGTCTGCCTCATCTTTTGAACGCGACATCGCGGGTGCGCGCACGTTCGGATTTTTGAATGAAGTGCAGCACCTCTGGTCTAAGGGACTTGGTAAAGGCGGCTCATTGGACAATACGATTGTTCTATCGGAAGACGGTATTCTCAATGAATCCGGCCTTCGTTTTCAGGATGAGTTTGTTCGCCATAAAATTCTGGATATGATTGGAGACCTGGCCTTGCTCGGTGTCCCATTCATCGGGCATCTCATCGCCGATCGTGCGGGACATGCGCTTCACACTCAATTGGTAAAAAAGATTCTTGAGCAGCCGGAGAAGTGGACATTGATCACAATGGATGCGAAATCAGTTTCCGCACACCCCAAGTCCTCCCAGACGTTCGCTCACCAACACGCCTCCTCTTTTTAGGCGCCTTTTCAGATTAGATTGAACCCTGACAGGTAAAAATTCAGGCGGGAAAAAATGACGCCGGGAGCAAGTGGCCTCACCCCCGGCGTTATCCAGGTTGGATTACTTCTTTTTCTTCTTTGCTGCCTTCTTCGTCGCCAAGTGCACTCACCTCCTTTCACGGGCTAATGGTTCGACTTACTGGCTCGCGCGGGAACCATCACGATGCTTTTATGAGTGTCTCTTCTAACGCTTCAAAGGTATTGGGTCTTACCTTCCTAAAACGCTTATCTCTTTTCAAAGAGGTCGCGACGGACGTCAGAGGAGTCTTCCCCTTGATTTGCATGCCGCCTTCTACGAGTCGCTGAAAGAGCTCTTTCGCATGCATTGCGTGTCCAGCCTCGCGAAGGATCTGATAGGCAGCTTCAGGCACACTCATCCCCACGTACTTGCTGCGTCCCAAGAGAATCTCTCGGGACTGATCAGTAACGTCCATGACGGGAAGAGGGCGAACCCCTTTGTCGTCAGTGATAATTTGGCTGGAGAGGCTGGCAAGCTTCGCTTTATCGGCTTCAACTCGATACAGCGTTTCGGCAAGTTCTAAGTACTTGTGGATGGTCGCAATTTCTTCTTCTAACCGGCTTCTTTTTTTGACTAGTTCTTGCAATCGGCTTTTATACGCGCTGATACGCTGTTCAAG
>JBOHOS010000841.1:0-2076 GCA_050731295.1 Nitrospiraceae bacterium
GCAGGCGGTGACCGGCGTCCTGCTGATGTTCTATTACGTGCCGAGCGCCGATCACGCCTACGCCAGCACGCAGTACATCATTCACGAAGTCGATTACGGATGGTTTTTATTGAGCTATCACTTCTGGGGCTCTTCGGCCATGGTCGTCATGGTCTTTGCTCACATGTCGCAGGTCTTTCTCTGGGGCGCCTATAAAAAGCCCCGGGAGATGATCTGGCTGGTGGGGCTCGCGCTGTTCGGGATCGTGATGGGCTTTGGATTCACGGGCTATCTCTTGCCATGGGACCAGCGCGCCTATTGGGCGACCACGGTCGGCGTGGAGATCATGGACAAGACGCCGGTCATCGGAGACTTCATCGCCAGATTCCTCAAGGGAGGACCGACGCCGGGGCAAATGACGCTCAGCAGGTTTTTTGTCATCCATGTCATGATCCTTCCGGCGACGCTCATGGCGTTGGCCGGGTTACATTTGTTTTTCTTCAGGAAAGCCGGTCCGGCCGGTCCTTTTCGCGGCAGCTCTGAAGAACTCAAGGCGAAAACCGATTATTTCTTTCCCCGCCAGATCTGGAAAGATATTGTCGCGATGGCGGCGGTCTTCCTCACGATTTGCAGCCTGGCATTTATCGAACCCGTCGTGTTGCTGGAAGAAGCCACCCCTGACCCCGGTGATTACCATCCCGAACCCGAGTGGTACTTTCTGTTTCTCTTCCAACTGTTGCGCCTGAAGATTTTTGCCGGTGAGTTTGGGCAATTCTTGGGAGCCATTGCGCTGCCCGGTCTATTCATGGCTCTATTAGCGGCCTTGCCGTTCATCGATCGAAGTCCCGAGCGAAATATCTTCAAGCGGCCGATTGCGCTCGTGGGATGGCTGCTCGTCATGATCGGCATTCTGGTCTTTACCGTATCCGCAATCATTAACCGAGAGTTCCTGGATTAGCCCCCCTCGGGCAAGGGCGGCGTCTTGGCGCCGTCGGGGTGGGGCGGGTGAAAATAAGCAAGGGTGGCGCCCGTGAGGAAAGAGCCGGTCTCGGCCGGTTCAGATGGGCGGGCGGAAATGAGTATGGGACAGTCATCGAGCATGTCTCCGATCAAACTCGGTTTCAGCATCGCGTGGTCCGCTTTCTGGACCGGTGTCCCTCTCAAAGTCGTCCTTGTTCTGCTGTTCCTCGCCATGGGCGTGCATCCATGGGAGATGCCGGGGTTGGTTTTCCTCCTACTGTTGTCCATTCCCATCGATATTTGGGCGCTGAACGTCACGGCGAAGACCCTCTTTCTTGATCGCCTTCGGGTCAGGCCTCCGGATTCCATCGGTCTCACGCTCTGGTGGCAAGTTGCGCTCATGAGCGCCATCTACCTGCCCATCGCGTACCTGATCCAGAGCCAAGCGGTGTCGGCGGCGAAATCAATGACGGCGTCCACCCTGTCGCTGCTCCCCGAACTCCCTGTGGCGGAGCGGATCAGCGTCGAACTGGTGCTCTGGGGAAGCGTGGCCACCGTGATGTTGCTGGTTCTGGCGCTTGTCTGGCTTTCCTTATTCGGAAGAATCGTTCGAAAGCAGGTGTTGGCCGCGTCTCCCGCCGATGCGCCGTACCCGGAGCTGGTTCGGCAATGGGACTTGATGAGAGTGCCCGCGGACCAGCCGCTTCTTCTGGCGGCCTTTACCGCCTCCGGCGTGGTGCTGGTGTTGCTGTTCTGGGCTTTTATGCCGGTGACGACGCCTCACCCACACGAGGATTATGAAAAGGCGAAGGTCGCAAAGGCTCAACCGCCGCTCAGGCCTGCTGACGCGTTGCAAAAAACCGAAAAAGTGATCGCACAGGCCGAGGCGGCTGTCCAAGCGCTCGAAGCAAAAACGCAAACCGACAATAAAGACTCTAAAAAGAAGGACAAAGGAAAAGGCGCGGCGAAAGAAGCCACGCCAAAGGCCGTACCCGCCAAAGCGACGAAGAAAGACGTGGCTTCAGAGAAAGCTGATTCACATGAACATGCGGCCGACGGACATCAACACTAGGTCCATTGGACGGGAGATTGTTATGAACACTCACGGCGGACATCAACAAAGACTCGCCGAGGTTC
>JBOHOS010000842.1:0-1047 GCA_050731295.1 Nitrospiraceae bacterium
CACGCCGACGGCGACCTGTGCCGGCGGACGGCGGAGGGCATTGCCGCGGGGAAGGTCGTGGGATGGTTTCAAGGACGCATGGAGTGGGGAGCGCGCGCCTTGGGCCAACGAAGCATTGTTGCCGATCCCCGCCGTCCCGAGATACGAGACGTTCTCAGCGGGCGAATCAAGAAACGTGAGCCATTCAGACCATTCGCTCCCTCGATCCTCGAAGAGACCGTGAGTGACTATTTTGAGCACACACAGCCGTCACCATTCATGGCCATGACCTGTCAAGTGCGGCCTGAGAAGCTGAATCTGATCCCATCGGTTACGCACGTGAATGGAACCGCTCGATTGCAAACCGTCAGTCGACACACCCAACCGCTCTATTGGCAGCTGATCAATGAATTCAAACATCTTACCGGTGTTCCGCTTCTGCTCAACACGTCATTCAATGAGAACGAGCCCATCGTGTGTACACCGGCTGAAGCGCTTGACTGCTTCCTGAGAACTCGAATGGATGCCATGGCCATCGGATCATTTTTCCTCTCACGGAATTCACCATCTTCTACCTGCGTCAATAAAGCGCAAAATACCGTTTCAACACTTCCGGTCCGTACTTTCCGGTGAGTCGGATCGCGCGGACCGGGTAATAGAGGAGAGCGAGCACCGGCGGGAACCGGGCCGCTGTCCAGTCTCTGACCGTGGTGGTCATCGCCAATCGGAGGCAGTATCGAACCTTGTCTCGCAGGCGCTCCCTGGCTTTGAGGTGGAACAGCGCACTCTCAAAGACGTTTTCTTGCTCCCGATCCCCAAGGAAAAGTCGCTCCTGCACCAGTCTTTCCAAAACTTCTATTACCGGGTCGCTTCCCATCATGTGCATGATTGCATCGGGAAGATCCGCACCTAAGAAATCTCTGGCTAGCGCCAGGCCAAGCAGAACCATTCGTTCACTTCCCAGTGCGTGCGCTATGTCTACGACTTGCCGCCAGTCCATCCTGCCATGAGTCCGGAGCACTTCCGCGACACTGGTGATCCATTCCAGGCGTTGCCAGAGGTGTTTGG
>JBOHOS010000843.1:0-3407 GCA_050731295.1 Nitrospiraceae bacterium
GGCTGTAATATCGATGAAATGTCCGGCTGAGCAACGCCTGGCCGTTACTCTCCGGCAAGGCGCCCGGTCTGACGAGGTCTTGCTTGATTCCCTCCATAAAATGTCCGGACACGCCGCGGTAGCGCTCTTCCAGCGGCAGAGCCAGCAACCGAAGATAGCGAGCCAGCTTTGTTCGACCGGCGAACGGCGATAGTCCATAACTGAGCGCGCGCGCGAATGGAAGCAACGGCTTCGTTTGCAAACGGTTCATCACTTCCATTTTTTTGTACAAAGAGTAGCCGGCGAAAATCTCATCGGCTCCTTCACCCGATTGCAGCACGGTGGCCCGACCTTTAGCGTATCGAGCCAAGAAATACAGCGGGATACAGGCGGCATCTCCAACCGGTTCATCAAGGTGCCAGACCATTCTAGGAATCCACTCCGCAAAATCTTTGGACGGCAAGGTCAGCTCATGATGATCGGTATCCGTGTGCCGGCTGACGAGTCCGGCAGAATCGAATTCATTGATTCCCGCCGCGTGCTCGTATCCGACCGTAAAGGTCATCACTCGCTCATGAAGGAGTTCTCGAATGACGGCGACGACGCTGCTCGAATCGATCCCTCCGCTGAGAAAGACTCCATACGGAACTTCGCTCATCAAATGGCTCCGACAGACCTCGAAGAGCAGAGACCTCAGTTCATCGAGCACCTGCCGCTCTTCACGGGGTTCCTCGGAATACTGCAGATCCCAGTACTGATGGATGGTGACGCGTCCGTCCTCGACCACAAGCGTATGTCCGGGCTGAAGCTTGAACACGTCTTTGAACATCGTCTTCGGGCCGGGTACATATCGCAGACTCAGGTACGCGTCGAGCGCATCCGGATCAACTCGACAATCGACTCCCTCAATCGCCACAATGGCCTTTATTTCAGACGCAAAAATGATTCGATCGCCGTGCACCATGTAATAGAGCGGCTTGATGCCGACACGATCTCGTGAGAGGACCAATCGCTTCCGCCTCGCATCCCAAATGGCAAATGCGAACATGCCGGTCAGATGGGTCTCAAATGACGGGCTCAATTCCTCATAGGCATGCACAATCGATTCGGTGTCCGAATTCGTGCGGTAAACGTGGCCTTTCGGCTCCAGGGCAGCTCGAAGCGACTCGTGGTTATAGATTTCACCATTGAAGACGATCGCAACAGACCCATCCTCATTAAACATGGGCTGGTGCCCGCCCTTCAGATCGATGATGCTCAGCCGCCGGTGCGCAAGCCCGATCGGACCGGAAACATACAACCCTTCATCATCCGGGCCTCGATGAACCATTGTGTCAGCCATCAACTGGAGTTGTCTTGAGTCAACTCCAGCAAAGCCACGATAATTGAAAATGCCGGCAATCCCGCACATCGCTAGTTCCTGGGTAAGCGGAGCCGGGCCATGTTCTGCGTAAGGATGTACATCACATAGATCTCCACCTTGTCTGCAATCGACTTCGACTTGATATCCCAACGTTCGGCATAGTCGTATAGAATTTTTTCGCCCGTCAATCTGCCTAATATTGAGAGCAGCACATAATTGAGCTTATGGTAATGAGGAGGGCATAAATACCCGTGCGCCCCATACCAACTCCACTTATTGCGATAATTCCAAAAATCAAGCGCGGCAGTCAGACCGTCGATCCCTTCAGTAAAGAGACGGAGTAATGCGGGATTACGGGTTTGAACATGGAGATCGTACAGACCAAGCAAACTAAACATAAAGCCGTCCAGGACGCGCGCCAGCGGATAGGCCGGATATTCTTCATACAAGACCCGGCCGTTTTGGATCGTTCTGACCCCTCCCTCTTCTATGGTCTTCTCAAAGACTCGAGTGCCCTTGTCACAAAGCTCCAACAGTTCCCGATCATGCGTGAGTCGATAGGCGCGAACCAGAGCGCTGATGACCACCCCTTGGTACATGGCCGAATACCAGGGCGAGCGTAGACGGCACCATCCTTCCTGCCAGTCGAAATAGCAGGGCCAAATAACCGCGCCATCCGGTCGCTCGACGGCTTGCGCTTTCAGCCACCGTACTTGAGTCAAAAATGTCTTGAGACAGGCCTCATCGGACCTGTGCACGTATCGTTCCAGATTGACCAGCCCCCACCAGGCGACAAACAGGGGATTGTACTGGTTCCCTTGCGCTCGATAGTGCTTCATCGCGACCCCGTCCGCATCGAAGACGAGGTTATCCAGGAATAGACGCTCGCTCGTCACGTGAAAATGCAGTGAATCCGCCGCCGCTGCTTTTTCAACAGCCTTCATTGGGTAATCAAATCGGTAACCGAAGAACTCTCTTCGAATGGCTCGCGCTGCCCACACCAAGGTATTGGCGGATGTCATCGAAAAAGTCTACCCCATGATTCCACAGGTGTCTTGCAGAATGAATCGTTGCCTTCGCCCATACAGAGATTATCCAATGGTTCGGATGTTGGCAACTGGAGGCGACAAGATTAAACGCCCTAACGGCGACCCGAGAGCGAAGGTCCAGCCGAGACGAGAACGCCTGCGATCCGTTGCGCGGCTTTTCCGTCCCAGAGTTCGGGAATACGGACTGTGGGAGGACCGCTCTCTAATATTTTTCTGGACTCCGAAAGAATCCGCTCGCGAGAGTGCCCGACCAGCACATTGGTACCCTGCTCGAGTGTGATTGGTCGTTCGGTGTTTTCTCGCAGCGTGAGACAAGGGATGCCCAACACCACGGTTTCCTCTTGTATGCCGCCTGAATCGGTTAACACCAGGCGGGCGTCCGTGACCAAGGACAGAAACTCCAGATAGCCAAGTGGATCCACAACGATCACCTGCTTACTGGGATTCATGTGGGAAGAACTTCCCAAGCCGAGCTTGTCTAAATGATGTCGCGTTCGCGGATGGCACGGGAAGACAATCGGCAATTGGCGGGACACGTCGTGGACAGCCCCAAAAATCTCTTCCAACACCTCCGGAGTATCCACATTACTGGGCCTATGAAGCGTCAAAATCCCATAAGACGACGGCCGTAAGCCCATTTTTTCAGGGACGCGCAGGGAACGAGCCCGGTCACGATGCTTGAGAAGCGTATCGACCATGGCATTGCCCACCGGAAAAACCTTTTCTGCTGCGATTCCCTCTCGACGAAGATTTTTCTCGGCGCTCGGCTCAGTCGTGAAGAGGAAATCAGATAAATGGTCCGTGACAATTCGGTTTAATTCCTCGGGCATAGACCGGTCGAAACTTCGCAGTCCGGCTTCGACATGAGCCACGGCAATTCCCATCTTTGCCGCACACAGAGCAGCCGCGACCGTCGAATTGACATCACCAAACACGATGACGATCTGGGGGCGCTCTTGCTTCAGCACAGGTTCGAGGCGAACCATAATTTGGCCGGTTTGCTCGCCATGTGAACC
>JBOHOS010000844.1:0-3793 GCA_050731295.1 Nitrospiraceae bacterium
CACCCTCCGGCGTTTGCGCATGGCCCGACGGGACCGTCGGTTGTACAGAACAGGGCCCTCAGAAACACCGCCGGCGCCGAGGGTGCGCTGAATCGTTGCGTTGAAGTCCGTTGGCTTGATAGATGCCGACATGACGTCCTCCTTGACTGAAAGTGGAAAACCATAGACTCCTACCAATTTACGTACTCGGGGAACAGGATTTTGGTCAGGGCAAAAAACAGCGGGCTGGAAAAACTCTTGTCATCAAGATCCAGGCGGTTGACGTTGATCACGATGGTCGCATCCTTTTCCGGCAGATAGAACAGGTCGCTGGAAAACCCAAAGATAGTGCCGTCGTGCCCACAGAACTTGCCGAGCCTGATGATTCCCTCACCGTACTGCACAAACTCCGGTATCCCTTCGACCGGCTTGCTTTCCAGCCGTGCCTTGTGGGTCGCCGGTTTCAACAGCGTACCCGTGCACAGCGCTCTGACATAGGTCTGTAAGTCCGCGCCCGTCGAGATCATGGCGCCCGCGCCACCCGGTAACGCCGGGTTGAGAATGGTCTTGTCGTCAAATTTCTTCGTCTGGATGTTCCAGCTATACCCATGGAGCTGGCCAGGCAGGTCGCTGGTGACGGGGTACAGTGAGTGCTTCATCTTGAGCGGCTTGAGGATCCCCTCGGTGATTTGCACGTCGATGGGGTTGCGGGAGGCCTTGCGGATGATTTCTTCCAACAAACTGTAGTTGACATTCGTATACTTGGTTGTCTGATCCGGTGGCCCGAGCCTGTCTCCCATAATGGCAGCCCGTCTGATGATATCCCGCACGGTCATGTCGGACAGTGGGTTTTTATAGTAGTAGGACAACAGGTCCTCATCCCATGCGTCTGGTATCCCGCTGCGCATCCGCAACAAATCGTCAACCGTTATGAGATCGGCATTCGGAAAATTCGGAAACCATTTCGACAAGGTGTCCGATTTCTTCAAATGCCCTTGATCGACCAACTGTAGAATCGCGGTCGCGGTAAACGTCTTGGTGATGCTGGCGATCCGAAAGGGATCGTCGAGCGCCCGCGCCCGTCTCGTTTCAAGATTTGCCATGCCTTTGACGGCGATGTATTCGCCGCGCCCGGGAACCGATATCGCCACGACCACGCCGGGTAGATTCTGCTCCCGCATCTGTTTGTCGATCTCGGCATCCAACTTTGTGACCATGGCATCAGAAAAGCGAACGACGGCCTTCTCGCTTGAGCAAGCGGATATGATCATCGAGATCACACAAGCCGACACAATCGACCTGAGTCCATTCTTCATTGAACCGTCCTTTCTGCATCATGCAGCAGCAAACCGGCAAGAATCGGTTGGGCCTGTCCCTTCCGCCACGCACCAGGTTCGGTTTTGATACAAGCAGCCGGATAGTAGGAACCAACTTATGTTAGAACGCCTGTTGAATCGCCGCGGCAATCGCCCCCTCGTCCCCATCGACCGTGAAAAACTCCTCCGTAGCAGAAATCGGCACATCCCGGACCATGACAGCGAACACGAGCCGGCGGCCGCTCTTGGCTTCGATGTAGCCCACCTGCGTGAGCCCCGTGATCAGTCCTTGATCGGCCGGTGTGCCATGGACGCGGCTGCCCGTCTTCGCCTGGACATGACCGGCAGCAGGAGTCCCCTTCTGGTTCATCGCCAGGGTGCCGTCAACGCCGAGGATGGGTAATCCGTACCGGAATGCCGCGCCATACGTCTGCTTCGTGACCGCGCGCAAAAACGTCGCCATCGCCGCCGGCGTCGTCCGGTCACGCTCATCCGAGCCCGCTCCATCAAAGATGAACGTCGTCCCATCAGGGACGCCGAGGCGCGTGAGGTTTTTGACCTCGGGGACGATTCCCTCTAGGCATTGGCTCTTCCCCACTTTGACGGCGGTAAGACCGACCATGAGGTCGGCGCCGCGGTTGTAACTCACCTTGAGGATAACCTTCGTGAACTCGGAGAGCGGCGGCGAGACGTGCTCCGCCACCTTCAGGCTCGTGGTGTAAGTGGGGTCCTTCGGAAGAAGCATGGCCGGGTTGGGTCCTGTGGCGGCGGCATCCACCTTGACGCCGGCGCGTTCGAGCGCTTCGATGAAGGCTGTGCGGGCGAAGTCGGAGGGATTCGGGATTTGCCAGATCTGCAGGATGGAGCCCGCGTCGGCCGCGATCTGTCCGGAGATCCGAACGACATCGGGGCCGACCGCTTTGACCTCCAGCTTCGTCTCCTTCGCGATGTTGATGTCCGCCTCGACCGTATAGGCGGCTGTCTTCGGTCGCCAATCGACGGTCACGGGCTTGTCCGGACTCTTCGAGGGCGTCACGGTGATATCGATCACGTTCTCGTTGACCCAAATGGGCGAGATCATGCCGTCCGGCCAGCCGCTGAACGGCTCGAACAGCCGATCGTCGATCACGACGTTCCCGTGCACCTCGCGGATTCCGGCGACGCGCACCTGGGCCGCCAGCTCGTTGAGCGCCGCGAGCGGATCGCCCTTGAGGAGTGTCGGGCCCGGCAACCCGGTGTCCGCATAGTTGTGGTCGATCTCAGGGGCGCTATTGAAGGCCAGCTTGCCGTCCTTCTGCTCGCGAAGCCCAAAGCTGAAGTCGCCGGCGGCGACGAGGATGAGATTGCCATCGAGAACGCCCCCATTGAGATTCCCTAGGCGATAGACAGGCGTCCGGAAGCGATAGTCTGGGCCGTAGGCGTCCAGGACGGCCGCTGTGCTGTAGGTTTTCAAGATCGAGCCGGGCACGAACATCTTGTTGCTGTTCTGCTCGAACAGGACGTCCCCGGTCTTGAGGTCGGCGACCGCAATGCCCCACGTGCTGTGCGCGTAGCGGGGATGTGCGGCAATCTCCGCGATCGCGGTAATGACACTGTCAGGCACGCGAGGCGCCTCTGTCTGCGGCGGGAGCGTCGGCTTGCTCGCGCAGGCGGTCGCCATCGTCAACAGCGCGACGGCAAGCGAGCGGAACACCTGTAAGGCCGGATGTCCTGGCACTGAGGCAGGCTGTGGTCTCATCGTTTCCTTTCGCGCCCTCGCGCTTCATTGGGTAAGAGCATCGGCTGAAGTAGATGCCGGGTGTTAAGCAACGAACGCTACTGATTGCCGCCGACCGTGTCAACAATTTCATGTTCGCGGTATCCCGGCACGGGTAGGTATCCTAAGAAAGAACGCGAAGGCGTATACAAGGCGCCAGCGGAAGATCCGCCTCGGATACGTGGATTCAAGGGCAGCGGTACGTCCGGACGGATGAGATAGGCATCGGCCGTGACCGTATCATAGACGCTGTAAAAGGGGCCGGCCGTATCTTGTAGAACAGTAAGTCATCACATACCGAAGTATTCAAAGCCACATCGATGACCACATAGTTACAATGGTCTCCCCAAATTACTTTCGTAATGTGACTGCGACGTCGGGGAAACGCCTTTGCTCACATTCGGGAAAGCCGTAGAGAAGAAGCGTATGAGCGGGTCTGCCTAGCAGATCGAAGAGACGCAACGAGAAGCCGACTCCTTCGCGCCGAGCGGCAAGATGGAGGGGGGTGCGCTCGGGCGAAACGCGCGGCGGCTGAAGGACTCACGGCATTAAATAAGTCGCACACATGAACTGATCGCGCCTTGCCATCGAACTATTCCACTGCTTATCGCTCAACATTCAAACTCTGCGAGCCGAAGCGACAGCCCGACGAGGAGAAGAACGATGCCGAGTCCCGAGGCACTGCTGTACGCGAACATGCTTCGCTCCGCGCCCAAGACGGTCGAGATGGCACTGCCGGATC
>JBOHOS010000845.1:0-4799 GCA_050731295.1 Nitrospiraceae bacterium
GATCCATACCGCGCGGTCGCGCACTGTGGTGGTGAAGGTGCACGGGTACGTCGTCGGGTTGATCGTTGATTCGGTTTCTGAAGTGATTCGGATTCCAAAGCAGTACATCGAACCGTCCCCGTCGGTAGGGTCCACGGTGGGCGCCGAATTCATTGCCGGCATCGGGCGTATCAATGAGCGATTGTTGATCGTCCTGGACTTGAACCGGCTGCTGACCCCGGGCGAACATGCGTCGCTGGAGGGGGCGGACTATCGATGAGCGCAGGCGAAACGCCGACGGGATCCTACGGCGCGCTTGTTTCCGAACGCGCCGCTTGCTGGTCTGCCACGATACGCTGAAGCACATCAAGCGAATGGTTGAGAAGGTCGCACGCGCAGGACAGTGTGACTTGAAATTGCCGCAGCGTCTCCTGCGTATCCCCTTGCTCTTGGAGAATGGTGAATTTGCGGTGTTGTTCTTGAAGGATGGCCTGTTTCGCATCCATTAGCAGATGGTCGGCCGCGTGCATGGGGTCCATTCCTTTCCGATGGTGAGTTAATGATCGGCACGCTATCAGAGCCGGCTTCAGAATACAAGGGCCTCCTTTCGGTCGGGCGGGTGATCCTCACGATCGTGCGGTAAAGGTGTGACGTGGATTTGTTGACATTCATCGGCGTCGCGGTCGCCATCGGCTCGATTCTCGGCGGTCAAGTCCTGGAGGGAGGGCATGTCGGCTCGATTATTCAGTTGACCGCCTTCATCATCGTGATGGGAGGCACGCTCGGCGCGGTCTGCGTGCAGAATCCGATGCCGGTCGTTTTGAAAAGCGTGTCGCTGCTGTCTCTGGCGCTGTTCGATCCGAAGCTCGATCCGAAGGGGACGATTGCGCGGGTCATTGAATTAGCCAATGTGTCTCGCAAGCAGGGGCTGTTGGCTCTGGAGGGGAAGATCAAGGAGGTCAATGATCCCTTTTTTCGAAAAGGCATTCAATTGATTGTGGACGGAACGGACCCCAAGGTGATGCAGGAAATTTTGGAGATTGAGATCGAGCACCACGAGGAGGAAGGCATCACCGCCGCGAAAGTGTGGGAAGCCGCAGGAGGATACGCGCCCACCGTGGGAATTCTCGGAGCGGTGCTCGGCCTCATCCACGTGATGGAGAACCTCGCCGACCCGTCGAAGCTCGGCAGCGGGATTGCGACCGCCTTTGTCGCGACTGTCTACGGCGTCGGCGCCGCGAATCTGTTTTTTCTGCCCCTTGCCAACAAGATCAAGCTCAAGGTCAAACGCGAAGCTGCCGCCCGCACGATGATCATTACCGGCCTGGTGGGAGTGGCGCAGGGAGATAACCCACGCATGCTTCAGGAAAAACTGGAAGGATACCTCCCTCACTCGCAGCGATCCAAAGGAGAGGCAAAATAGATGGCCAAGAAGGCCAAGCATGAGGAACATGAAAACCATGAGCGGTGGCTGGTCTCCTATGCCGATTTCATTACGCTCTTGTTCGCCTTTTTCGTCGTGATGTATTCGATCTCCTCCGTCAATGAAGGAAAGTTCAGGACAGTAAGCGAATCGATCCAAGCGGCGCTGCGGCCCGTCGTCAGCGCTCCTGTGTCAGACGCCCACTTCGATCTTGGAGACTTCAAGGCCTCCGTGGTGCCGATCCTGACGAAAAAGGTCCAGATCGTCAGACAGGTTCAGGCTGTGCTGAAGAAGTTCGTGGAAGAACGCGAGCAGGGTCGGATCACGGTGGCGACCACCGAACAGGGGGTGCTCGTAACCATCGCCGACAGCATGGTGTTCGAAAGCGGGCGAGCCGATGTTCGCCCGGAGGCCTTACCGGTTCTTGAAGCTCTTGCCGACGTGATGAGCGACAACAGTGTGAGGGAGATTCGCGTCCAGGGGCATACGGATAACGTTCCCATCCGGTCGGGGCAATTCCCGTCGAATTGGGAACTCTCGTCTGTCCGCGCGGTGATGTTCGTGCGGGTGTTAACCGAGCTCTATCGGGTGCCGCCGGAGCGGATTTCAGCGACGGGATACGGTGAATTTCGTCCGATCACAGACAACTTGACCCCGGAAAGCCGCACCAAAAACCGTCGCGTCGAATTGATGGTCTTCATGCATGAGGATAACCGGCCGCTGGAAGAGTCAAAAGCTCCGCCACCTGTTCCGGACACTCCCTAAGCGAATCGCCGCAGACCGCCTTCCCTCGTCCGATGCGTATACGACAATTCCCATGTGACAGGACCTTCATTTCCCATCAGAGGCTGCAGACGGCTGAATGTCAAGCGTCTGACCAGTGACCTCCTGCCAGATCTCCCGTAAGATACGCCGCTCGGCTCCTGTCCAGACCGCCTTCTCGAGAAGTGAGCGAAGATACTTGATGTCGGGGTCGATGAAGGTTTTCGGCCGCGGTTTCTGCTCCAGCAACTTGATCAGCGCCACCCGCTCCTTTGGCGATGGACGGACTAATTGTTTGTCTGCATATTCCTGCATGCATTCACTGCGTTCCCGGCGTTCGACGGCGGTCTGCTCATCGGTCGTTCCCCACGCCACGTGATGAGATGGAAAACTGAACAACATGGCAACGATCAACCACAACTTCTGAGTCATCGCGTGCTCCCTATACCCGCGCCCCGAGGACGGCATGACACAGAATGGTGTCGCTGCCGGTACGGACGCAAGCGGAAGATGTGGCGCCGGAGGGGCTGAACCCTTCACCTCCGGCCCGTCGTTTTACCGGAGACCTTGGTCAATGACAGCGCCAGCATTGAGGATATCACTAAAGACTGCATTGAACCTTCTCCGATCGGCACGAGAGGCGAACCCCTTCCGATTTTCGGTTCATGGTTGCCGCGCGGAGTGTCGATCTTCCGCCTTTTCGACATCCCATCTCAAGAGACGAAGTGGCCGCCGACCCAGAAATCGGTTAGGAGGGCTCCGCTCGTGCGCCTCGGTTCGCCAAGTCATCGACTCGATGTGCTCTCACTCTGCCAACGCCGCTCCTTCCATGTCTGATCGAGCATCCCGCTTTTCACCGCGATCACGACGGCATTCACGAGGTCATCGATGTAGAGCTTCTTCTTGATGCGCTGCAAGTGCATCCTGACTGTGCGGTCGCTGATTCACTGCGCCGCGGTGATCTGCTTAATGATCTCTCCCACTGAGCGGCTTTCCAGGATGGTGGTCTCTCGCTTCGTGAGGAGTGGTCGAGGACAGGCACGCTTGAGAGCCTGGCCAGCACCGGGACGAGCAACTGAAATCGCTTTAGGTGCGCTCGGCAACTCTGTTCGGATCTCATGGTGACGGCAAAATAGACCCAGAGGTCCTGGATGAGTAAGCCTCCCTGAGCGAATATTCAAGATTCAACCGTCTGACTTTCCATGAGTTCAGGATTAATGTGCTTTGTCATGCGCCTCATGACGCCGACCGAGACTTGAGTTTTGTTCGTTCGCAGCCATTCCTGAAAGATTGGACCCTTCCTAAGCATGCTTTTCGCGAGGTACCAGCGCAAAAATTCGATGGGAAAACTGTGATTGAAGATAAACCCGATGGTCGCCGTCGACGGATACCCCCATCCGCAGACGAGTTCCAATAAGGGAGAACGGTATGCAGCGAATTGAGGAGTTTCTCGAAACTGCTTCGGTGTATGACACCGAGACGCAGAGGCCTTCAGCTCGTGCAGGGATACCGCAAGCTGAGAAGAAAGGACAAGCCCCTTTCCCTTTGATCGAGAGACAGGGTGAATGCCTCGCGTGGTATTCGAAACTGATGAGAAGGAGTTAGAGTTCATCCGTACCTGTCCTTATGCCGGAAAAGGATACCTCCTTTTTTGACAGATTGTCACCTGCCGAATCTCCTTATATAACGCGTTGCATAGATCTGGCGGCCTTTGAGCCGCACACTAAATGAACGGGAAGGAGAGGCCTCGATGATTCCGTTTGGAACGTCTGTTCAATGCCGTCTTATCCTGGTGATCGACGATGATTACGATACCCAGGAAATGCTGCGCGATCGGCTGAATGCCATGGGGTTTGGGGTGGTCGCAGCAGACAGCGGCCATCATGGCCTGGCTCTCATAGGAGATCAAGCGTCGAAGGGGTGTCGTATTGACGGCATCCTTCTGAATTGGAAGATGTCCGGGGCAGGAGGCATGACGGTGCTTCAAAAATTGCATGAACAGCACGCCGAGGTTCCCGTGATCATCATGACCGCCTTGTCGCATATACACCGGATCGACTGGTTGGAAGACATGATGTGAAAGGGCGCCCGAGACTGATGTCCTCACCGCTTATTCCAACGACAGCGCTATTCCAGAACCTATCCGCCTTGGACTGAATCTCATACCGGATGTGTACGCCTCACTGCCGAAAACCGAACGCTTCGGTTGTAATGGAATGGCACAGTTCCATACGGAACCAAAGCTGCTGAATTTTCTCTGTGCAACTCCGATTATCCGCCAAAGCCCATTCTGCGGGCTTCTACCACGCAATTCCTTCTATAAATCAGTTGTGGAAAAGCAGCGCGAACAAGCCGTCAAACAGACGCACCTGCTCCAACGCTCCCAGGATCTCGCTTCCGTCACCTTAATAACGGAGGTCAATTGTTGTCCGACATGCACGAAATACTCGGCCTATCTTTTTCGGGCGAAGTTTCCCCGCATGCCGCTCCAGGTCATTGAATTGGCGAAGAAGGTGAGCGAAAAGATACCAGCCCAGTTCAAGGAAGCAAAAATTACGATCAAATGAATACCTCCCTAGTCGCTACATAAAGACGGAGGATGGCCATGGCTCATTTTCAGAAACCAGCCGGCAGC
>JBOHOS010000846.1:0-2392 GCA_050731295.1 Nitrospiraceae bacterium
CAGTCGTCCCGAATTGGCCATTGACGTATACTGCTGCTGCTCGCGGCGCCCACACGCGAAATGTCGCGCCATCGGCAACCAAGTTGGCTCCCATTCGGGTATTCGCGGAAATGTGATCCTCTGCGATTTTCATCATTATTGATTCCTTACGTTTTTCTGAACTACTTACATGAATTAGGTGTCGCGGCATCTGCGAGTCGCGCGAGGCGCTCACGGAAGCGGCGTTCTGCTAAGAGGCGCTGAGTCACGATCACTCGCAGACGACCGTGGTGTAGCTGAATCACGGCCACCTTGGCATCGGGGCTGAAAATCGGTGGGCAACACTTGCGTTATGCGGCCCTGGTATCATCCCCGGTCGGCAGCTTGCGGGCGGTCTTGCGAGCGCGCTTCAATGCATCTCGCAGCTTCGGCTGTACCTGATGCCAGAATTGGGAAAAGACTGCGCTCATGCGATAGTCTGCAGAGAGCATCAGTAGATACGACACCAGGAACCCACCCGCGAGGAACCCGATCAGCCAAGGTGACATCGCAAGTTGCTTCATGCTCGTGAATACGGCGCCTAGTTGAAGCGTGGCGACATCAGCGACGAACAGACCCGCGTTTTTCGCGACTGACAACGGATTCAAGAAAGAGCGAACGCCGTCCGGAGCCGATGCGGCGAGTACCACAACGATGCAGGCGATCAGATAGACATAGTATGAGGCGAGCCCCATTGCGCGCTCGGTTCGAACGCGCGGCAGGAGTGATTCCTCGCCGGCGTGGGCAGCACGAAGAACCAACTCGACTTCCTTCGCCCGTTGAAGAGCCGCTCCGTCCTTTTCGGCATCACCGGTGGGGGTAATGACCACTTTCGCGTCGGCCGGCAGATTGCCGGGAGCGTAGTCGTCCGTCCCGTGAGCGATACGTTCGACGACACTCAAGTGGATCGCTGGTCTCACATGGTGCATGCGGCAAATCGCGGCGATGTCCCGTAGCTTCCACCGATAAAAGATCCCGAGACCCGCCCGCGGGTCGTACAACTTGCCGTCCACGTTCGCGTGGTCGTAATAGAGCGCGCGATCGGAGGCCACGAGTCGTAGACCGTCGCCCTCACGACCAGTGGCCTCGGCTTTCCTCATCATCCATTCAAGGGCCACGAGCGACATTCCCTGTTTTGGATACCCACCGCCGACATTCGAATGAGCTCCGGCGAACCAGACTTGTTCGATACGTCCGGCATCGCCCTCCCCTTCGTGCCAGAGGATGGGATGGAACGAGTGGCGTTCGTCGTCGATCGAGAGCGCATGGCACGCATGCTCGACAAGCTTGCTGAGTTTATGGTCTCGAAACTTGAATCGGTAGAAGACCATGTTGATGAAGTCGCTCACGTGGAAGGGCAGACCTACAGCGTCGACCGTGTCCCACACGCCCATGAACGTGATCGGGACGTCGCACGGACGACAGTGCTCATCTCTGAACCGCTTGATCACCGATGTATCCGGCTCGCCGAGAAACAACTTCGCTAGCGCAGTGCGGTAGGACTTTCGATAGACGTTGTATGTCTTACGGACAGCGGATTCGAGGTCACCCGCCGTCCGGAACTTGTCAGCGTCCAACATGCCGCACGCCGCGATGAAGCCTGCGAGCGTGCGCACGGTAAAAGCACCCCGGCTAAAGCCGAAGAGAAAGATGCGATCACCGGGATCGTAGACGCGTACCAGCTCCTTGTAGAGCTGCTTCACGTTTCGACTTAGACCAAAGCCTGTCGCGCCGGCAAAGATCTTAAGCGGCTTAAAGGCCTCCGTGCCAACGCCGTCGTCATAGAGCGCAACCTGAGGCCTGAGCTCAGGCTGCGTCTTGTGGCCATTCAAATCGATGGCTTCAAACATCTTAAACACATTGGTGCCCCGCCCCTTGATGGCCGAATTGCCGGTCCCGTCCGAACAGATGACGATATTTTTCGACATGGCGAGCCTCCGAGTATCACGATAGCGGATTTACGGTCATTGCCCATGAAGGCGTCAAACTACACCTCCGCTGAAGGATCACAGGTCATGCCAGCCCGCACACCTGTGGCTCTCATGCCAGGTGGTCATGACAATATCTTGATTAATCTGGGAAAGTGCTTCTAGTGCTGAACATGCCTGGTGGGTCTTTGATGAGCTGAGGTATCTAAAACGATACCGAGTGGAATCTGATCGGATACACCTCAAACACGCTGGAGGATGCCAGACGCCGTTCAGATGGCGCAGGGCCTGGGAGAAATTCAATGAGGGCGTCTCCAGCAGGAGAGAGTAGTAATTGTCCCTCAGCATCTAATCATCAGAAATCATGATTGCTTTGAGATGTTACTCTTGGGCCGATAGCCGACGGTAGTATAAGGAAGACCGATACGATACAGTACGCCATGACC
>JBOHOS010000847.1:0-1128 GCA_050731295.1 Nitrospiraceae bacterium
GTTCAACTCACGGAATCCATCGCGTATCTGGCTGCGGATTTAAGTCTGCGCCATGGCTTGGCCATGGCGGATGCGATCGTGTACGCGACCGCCAAAGATCAGGACACCGACCTGGTCACGGGCGACGCGGATCTGAAGGATTTGCCTGGAGTGGTCTACGTCAAGTAGGAAGCCAAGACGATCAACAGTTTCAAGATCACAAACCGGGCTTAAAGGGGTCGGGAGTATTTTGAATATGCGGCGCGGAGCGAAGAAAAGACAACATCTAGGCAGGGACATCCGATGAGGAGCAACTGAAGAATTATGTAGTGTACGCTGCCAACTCTCAAAACCGCACCGCGCCTGTTGGTGAAGGTGAGGGGAGGAAACCCAATGCAATTGGTCTCTATGATATGAGCGGGAATGTGTTTGAGTGGGTCGAAGATTGCGTTCATGATGATTACCAAGGAGCACCGACGGATGGAGTGGCTTGGGGAGACGCGGGTGGTGGGAAGTGCGGCTGGCGCGTGATTCGTGGCGGTTCCTGGAACGACCTTCCGGGGAACCTGCGTTCATCGAACCGGGCCAGGTACCCTGCCGACCTCCGGCTCAGCTATTACATCGGCTCCCGTCTTACCCAGGAGATCCCCTAACCCTGTGCGCTTTGGCCTTTGATCCTTTGCCTCTTCCGGTGGGGTCGGCATAAGGGAGGGACGGAGGGACTGGATGATGACGTCCAGCGTGCCCCAGGCCGTGCAGGCGTGCCACGAGTTGCTGCTCTGGCTGATTCCGCAGTTCGACAAATTTCCACGCTCGCGCCGCCCATCAAGTCTTATGCGCTTCCATATACGCTCGGAGCAGCGCGTTGATGCGAGTTTGATAGCCACGTCCTTGCGCTTTGAACCACTCCAATACTTTCCGATCCACGCGCATGGTCACCGTGGCTTTCGGTTCCGGTAGAACGAGGGTCGCATGCTTGAAAAAGGCTTTCCCCAGTTCAGGAATATCAGAGTAATCGATGTCCTGGTCTGACATCGCGTCAATCTTTGCCCAGTTGGTCTTTGAGCGTTTCTTGGAGGAAGATTTTTTCACGGCTAGTTGCCTTTCTTAATGAGATGATTCGGATCGTGTTTGAATCTCGCCTTGTGT
>JBOHOS010000848.1:0-3455 GCA_050731295.1 Nitrospiraceae bacterium
AGATGCCCGATGATCCGCTGCATTTCCGCCACGATGGTCCGGATGTACTCGGCCCGCTCCGGGATTTCGAGATCCAAGAGTTTTTCGACGGTGCGGACGTAGGCGTAATTGTTGGTCATGGAACAGACATAGTCGAGCCGATCCGTATGCGGGATGACCTGCATATACGCCAGCCCCTCGCATAATTTTTCGACCCCGCGATGCAGATAGCCGAGGTCAGGGGTGGCCTTGGTGATCCGCTCTCCATCCAGCTCGAGCACCACCCGCAACACGCCATGCGTGCTGGGATGTTGAGGGCCCATGTTCAGCAGAAGCTCTTCCGTCCGGTGGGACGTCAGCGTGGTCGCCCCGTTGTGCTCGGAGAGAAAGGGCTGCTTCTTCTCATCGGAAATCTCTCCATCCGTCGAGGCGACGGCCGGTTCATCGAGCCTCGGAAGAAAGTCGAATCGGCTGCGCCAACCCTTGCCCTCGGCAGGAAAATCCTTGCGCAAAGGATATCCCTCATCATAATCCTCCGGCATGAGGATGCGGCGCAGATCCGGATGGCCGGCGAAGCGAATCCCCATCAAGTCATAGACCTCGCGCTCCATGAAGTTGGCGCCCTGCCAGATGCCGGTCACGGAGGCGATGGTCGGATCATCTTCCGTTACGCGCGCCTTCACGCGAATACGGAGGCCATGGGACAAGGAGAGGAAATGATAGATGACTTCGAAACGCTCCAGATCGTCCGGATAGTCCGCGGAACAAATATCCGTGATGTGATCGAAGGCGGCCGCCGGATCGTCGTGGAGAAACCGCGCAACCTCCAGCCATCGATCCGCCGCGACACGCACGGAGAGCTCCGAGCGAACGGCATCCTCGTGGACGCCGAGGACTCCTTCGGAGAGCTTGGCTTGCAGTGTTGCGAGCAACGGATGCATGGTTGACCTGGCGAGGCACAGGGTGCGAGGCGAGAGGAAACATCTCTGACTGACCTCGATCCTCTCGCCTCGCGCCTACTTCACAAAGACCTTGTCCCGTTGAATGCGCTCTTGCAGCTTGATCAGGCCGTCGAGCAGGGCCTCCGGCCGCGGAGGGCAGCCCGGAATGTAGACATCCACCGGCACGATCTGATCCACGCCTTGCACCACGCTGTAGCTGTTGTAGTGATTGCCGGAGGTCGCGCAAGACCCCATCGAAATCACGTACCGTGGCTCCGGCATCTGATCGTAAATCCGGCGAATGACTTCCGCCATTTTCCGCGTCACCGTGCCCGCGACGATCATGAGATCGGACTGCCTGGGCGATGAGCGAAACACTCCCGCCCCGAACCGGTCGATGTCATAGCGGGACGAAACCGTCGCGATCATTTCAATGGCGCAGCACGCCAGCCCGAACGTCATCGGCCACAGCGCCGACTTCCGCGCCCAATTGACAAGCGCATCGATGTTGGTCGTGATCACATTCGCTTCCAGCTTCCGCTCAAACATGCTCATAGTTCTTCACCCTCAGCATTGGAATGGGGCGCCCAGGGTGTTGGGTATGGTCTCGACTGCGCGCACATTTTCACCCGCCCGCCCCAGGCGCGCCAAGATGCGCCTCTTCCCGCGGCGAGCACTCTCATAAAATGCGACTATCCAGCGAAGCTGGACATAGGAGATGCGCGCTCTGCGAGCACTGAGGCCATTCCGACACCCTCTCATCAATCAGTCCCATTCCAACGCCCCCTTCTTCCACGCGTACCAATACCCCACCACCAGAATCCCGATGAACACCGCCATCTCGACTAATCCCAACAAGCCCAGTTTTCGATAGACCACCGCCCACGGGAAGAGAAACACGATTTCGATGTCGAAAATCACGAAGAGCATGGCAATGACATAATAGCGCATCGGAAATTGAACCCGCGCGTCCGAGAACAAGGGACTGCCGCTCTCGTACGGCGCCAGCTTGGCCCGATACGGTCGGCTCGGCCGCACCACCCATCCCGCCAACAGGGACACCACGCCGAACGCCAGCGCGATGGCGATAAACGCCAGGATGGGAAGGTAGTTGAGCGGAACCGCCTCATTCGACATATTGAATTAAGCTCACCAGTAGCAGTAAATGCCGACAGCTATAAATTTCACTGCTCGCTGTTCCCTACTTGCTGTTCGCTGTCGGTGCGGCGAGCGCCGATCCAAAGAACGGCTTGTACCGAAGCCCATCCAATTGAGGATCTTCGAGTCCCTTGTGCTGAATCAGCACCTTGAAGGTGCGCCCCATGCCTTCCGGGCGTAGCAACTGGATGATCGATTGAAATTCAGCGGACCCGGGCTCGAGCTCGCTGAGCGCCTCTTCGACGCCCCATCCCATTAAAAAACTCATCTGATTGGTAAACCCTGTCACGTGAAGCCCGTGCTCTTCGCCAATCGTGGCGAGGCTCGTGAAATCCACATGCGCGGTCATATCCTGCTGCCCCACGCGCGAGTAAGGATCGTCCGAAGCCATCTGGTCGTGGTAGCACAACAACGTCCCTCGACGGCGATCGAGGCCATACAGATCCTCGGCGGTATGGCCGTAGTCGATCGTGATGGCCACTCCGCGTCCAAGCATCCGAGCCACTTCTCTCATCCAAGCCAATGCTTGCAAATTCATGTCGGCCATAAATCCTTCCGGAAGCGATGGCGCCGACAGGGCGACCCGGTCCAGGTATTGCGACAGTTCCGGCGTCGAGACGTCACGCGTTTGTTCGACGAATCGTCCGCCCTCATAAGCCACAAAAATTTCTCTGAACCGGCCTTGCTCAATAACAAAGCGGTGGACCGGGAAGGCATCGACGAGCTCATTCGAGAGGAATACCCCCACCAGGCGGCCCGTGGAAAAATCTTCCAGTCGATCGACCCAGGCCACCCGTCCATCCGCATCGATCCACGGCGCGAGATTGTTCTGCTGTGCCGACCGCATGCAGGGGCTTCGCTCAATGAGCACATAATGCAGGCGAGCCATGAAGGACTCGGATGGAGCGCAAGCCTTGAGCAGATCACGCGCCAGCAGACCCTTTCCCGCCCCCATTTCGACGATCGTGAACGGATCGGGATGGCCGAGCAAGTCATCGATTTGGCGGATCTGTTTGGCCAGCGATTGAGCCAGAATGGGATGGACGTCACAGCTCGTGTAGTAATCTCCATCCCAGCCGATCCGTTCTTCACCGATGCCGGACGACCTGGGCTCCGACTCCATGCGCATGTAATAACCGAACTGCGGATGATAGAGCGCCAATTCCATGAATCGGGCAAAGGTGATGGGTCCAACACTCTGGATTTCTTCAGCAATTTCAGTGATGAGACCTGGATGGCCACTGTTCACAGTCTTAACCTTCCAAGTAAATAAAGTCGGTCTCTGCCTGACAAAGAGGAAAAAGTACCTTAGCCTTCGGCGCGGAGGCAAGTCAAGCCAACAAGTTGATAAATCTGAAGCTTAGACAAGAGGAGAAG
>JBOHOS010000849.1:0-2444 GCA_050731295.1 Nitrospiraceae bacterium
GCGATGCGCTACGCGAAATGGCCAATGAGACGTTCGGCGACGGCATCATGAGTGCGATCGATTTTACGATCGATATGGAAAAGGTGACCGGCAGTCAAGGCGAGGCGCGTTGCAAGATCACCCTGAACGGAAAATGGCTGGAGTACAAGACATTTTAAAAGAAGATATTGAAGGAGAGAAGCCGGAAGGGGCGACGTTTGATGAAACGTGCGGTCTCCGGGACGGAAAATACCGAGGGGCCGGCTTCGTCAGGGCTTCGTGCCCTGCGCTGATCCGGCCCCTGTGGACGATGGCAATTACTGAATGTCTCGCTTGCCCGTCATCGTCAACGCCTTGTTGCGATGAGCGGCGTAGAGCTGTTGCATGGTCGCGGCTTCTTTCCGATGCTCTTGAGCGGCGGTGATGAGTCCGGCCCGTCGAAATCCTTTGGGGTCCACGTGTTGGTTCAGCCCCTCGGCCCGACGCTCGTAAGCCCCGGCTTTCTCAGCCTGCTTCTGCGCCTCTTGCTGGTACAAGAGGGCGGCGGCAAAATAATCATCCGCCGTGCCGCTTTCGGCGATGCGGGTTTCCAGATTGGTCGGTAATACCCGCTCATTCATTGCGGAGCAGCCTGTCGCCCCGAAGAAAGCGAGCATCATTCCCGCTGAAATTCCCAGGAGAGCTTGTTTCATCGTCAGACTTTGCAGGACCTGCGCCATAAGGCACCTCCTCTATTATTATTTGTCGGATTGACTGCTTAAGATTGACTAGCTTCTCTTCTCTAGATGCGATCTAGGCTATCTTTTCTTGTCCCTATCATCATTCATAGCCGTCCAAATAGGTATCAGGGGAAACCTGAAAAAAGCAGGAAAATAACCTGAGAAAAGCTCAGAAGCGACCGAAATGTGATGGAAAGAAGGCAGGCGGAAGAATGACCTTACGTGTCAGGGGTCACGAGCCCGATTCGGATTGCGTACCGGACCAGTCCTGCCACGTCATGAATGTTCAACCGATTCATCAGCTCGGTCCGATGGGTCTCAACTGTCTTCACGCTCAAATTGAGCCGTTGCGCCATGTCCTTGGTCGAGTGGCCCTCGGCGATGAGCTGTAAAATTTCCCGCTGGCGGGAGGTCAATTCTTGATGAGGAGTCGGTTTTCTTCCCCCGTGCACCAGGTAGTCTTGAATCACCTGTTTTGAGACGGCAGGGGTCAGGTAGGTCTCCCCGCGCATGACGGCTTTGATGGCCAGTTCCAGTTCAGCCGGCTCCGCGCCTTTGAGTAGATAGCCGGCAGCCCCCACGCTCAGCGCCTGCCGGACATAGTCTTCATTTGCGTACATGGAGAGCATAATCAGGCGCACGGATGGGGCCTGTTTCACCATGCGCTCGGCCGCCTCCAAGCCGTTTAAGCCAGGCATGGCGATATCCATAAAGACAATATCCGGGTGATGATCTTTCACGGATTGCAACGCCTCGTGGCCGCCGCTGACATCTGCCACTACTTCCACCCCGTCCAGGCTCTGCAGCAGAGCGCGCAGACCTGCCCTGATCAGGGCGTGATCATCAGCGAGCATGACACGGATGGGACTCATAGTCAGGTTTTCTGGCCGAAGGCGTCTCGCACGATATCCTCCCGCAGGGGAATCCGAACCGTCACGCGGGTCCCTTGTCCGGGATCGGAGTCGATCGTGAGTCGACCTTCAAGGATACGGATCCGCTCCTCCATGCCCACCAAGCCCAAACTTTGACCCCGGACGGCGCGCATGTGCGCTTCCGAGGCGTTAAAACCCACTCCGTCGTCATGAATGACAATCTCGAGCTCACGATCGCGCCGTTGCAGAGAGACACTGATTCGGCTCGCCTTCGCATGGCGCATGGCATTGGTGACCGCTTCCTGGACGACACGGTAACACGCGACGGCCATATCGGCCGGAAGACGCGAGAGCGACTCCTCCGCCATCACCTCGGCCGTCCACCCCGCGCGTTCGGCCTGGCGAGACACATACCACTTCACTGCCGAGACCAATCCGAGATCATCCAACAAAGAGGGCCGTAAGTCGAGGGAAAGGTCGCGGACGTGCTGCAGCATTCCATCAATGATGCCGATGCTGTCCTCAAGAGGCGGAGCGATACCGGACGTCCCGCCTCCACGCTGAAGAGTTTGCAGGTTCATCTTCACCGCGGTCAGCGCCTGGCCGATTTCGTCGTGCAGGTCGCGCGCCAGTTGCCGGCGTTCTTGTTCTTGCACGTGCATGAGCTGTCGGGACAAAGCCTGAAGCCGCTCATGCGCTCCTTGTAGAGCCTCCTCGGCCCGCTTGCGTTCGAGATACGAAGAGACGCTGTCGGCGAGGGAATTGATGAGGTTTCTCTCTTCGGTGAGAAAAGGCCCTTCGACCTCGAGCGGTTTTTCCTCAAGATACACGACTTCAATGACACCTTTTTTCTCCGATGTAGCCAGTGCCGAGC
>JBOHOS010000850.1:0-3199 GCA_050731295.1 Nitrospiraceae bacterium
GTCATATGGCGGTCGAGTTCGAAGAGCCGGAAGCGGCGATCTGGGCATTTCAAGCAGCCGGAATCAAGATCGGCAAGATTCAGGTTAGCGCCGGACTCCGAGTATTGTTCAACGGCGATCGACGGGAGCAACTCACCGCGTTGGCGCGTTTCAGCGAGGGGGTCTATCTTCACCAAGTCGTCGAGCAGAAAAACGGCAGAGTGACCCGATATGCCGATCTCCCGCAGGCCCTTCTGGCCGGTGCAGGGGAGGAGACTGAATCGGTCGAGTGGCGTATCCATTTTCACGTTCCACTCTTTCGGGAACAGTTAGGGCGATTCACGAACACGCAGGACTTTCTTCGGACCCTGCTCAAGATCCTTCGCTACGAGGCAATCTCCCAACATTTGGAGATCGAAACCTATAGCTGGAACGTGCTACCGGAAGAATATCGGCACGAAGATATCGTCACCTCGGTTGTGCGGGAGATGCAGTGGGTCCTGGAAAAAATGGCGGCGAAAGCCTGAGGAAAGAGCCCTGAGGACCGACATCTAATAGAGGACCCTGCGTGAAGCAGAATAGCCCAACTTCCGCATCGCCATCACCTTCTCTCAGTCCTCAGTCCTCAGTCAACAGGGCTCGGCTGCTGCTCTATCTACGGTTGGGGAGGGTCTCCAACCTGCCGACTGTCTGGACCAATACCTTAGCGGGTGTCGTGCTTGCCGGTGGAACCCTGAGTTCCATTCAACTGCCGGCGCTGCTTGCTGCTTTCACCCTGTTCTATACCGGCGGAATGTTTCTCAATGATGCGTTCGATCGCGAATTCGACGCACGAGAACGATCGGAAAGACCAATCCCATCGGGTCTTATAGCTGCAGGAAGCGTATTTCGGATGGGCTACGGGATGGTCGTTGCGGGAATCGTGATCGTCGTCTGGCTTGGACTGGGCAAAGGATGGGGGTCGGCGGTGTCCGCGATCGCGCTGGCGGCAGCCATTATCGGCTATGACGCCAATCACAAGCACAACCCACTGGGCCCGGCGATAATGGGCCTGTGCCGGGCGTTGATTTATATCACCGCCGCCATTACCGTGACCGGTCATCTGACCGCGGTAGCGGCCGGAGGGGCTGCCGCGCTCTTCGGCTATGTAACAGGATTGACGTACGTTGCCAAGCGCAAGACGGCTTCACCGCGTACAGTAACTAGGTTGATCGCCGGAATCTCCCTTCTGGATGCCGTGCTCATGGGCGGCCGAGGCGCGGTGGTCGCCGCAGGAATGGCCGTGCTGGCGTTCCTTCTCACGCTAAGATGGCAGCGTTCAGTACAAGGCACGTAGGTCAATTGCCTTCTCGAGTTGAATTGTCCTCAACTGTTCGTGAAGAGATGTTTTAATATCAAATCTTTTACCTCGGTCGCGTGAAGATCCTTGTCCGGCAGCAACGAAGGCTCACTGGATATCACGAGTGGGCCGAGATTTGGATCGTTTCCGAGCCGTCCGTGAGATCCTTTCACCAGTCCGGCGTCCAACGGAATCACATCCATCAGATAACGGAAGTTGAGCGCTTTTTTGACAAGGCGCCATCCGATCTGAAGCTTGGGTACACGGAGCGCAGGATCGCGAAACAGCTCCACCGGATCGTATCCCGGTTTGCGATGAATATCGACCGTGCGCGCAAAATCCGGAGCGACGCGATCATCCAGCCAGTAATAATAGGTGAACCACCGATCCGGCTTGGCGATGGCGATCAATTCGCCTGAGCGTTCGTGGTCTAGTCCCCGAGCTCGTTTTCCATCTTCACCGAACACCGCCTCAACGCCATCCAACCCTTGCAGCACTCGTGTGACGGTCTCCAGCAGATCGGGTTTCTTCACGTATACGTGAGCCACTTGATGGTCGGCGACGGCAAAGGCATCAGAGGCGCCCGCATCCAGTTTTTCGAGCCCCAGTTCCGATCTCACGCAAAGCCAGTTGGCCTGGCGCAATGCTCGATTGATATGGATCGGTCCGGTGACCGGTGTCACGCCATATTCAGACAACACCAGAATCCTGTCGCCCTTTCGTTGAACGTGTTCGATCAATTCACCACAGAGGGCATCGATCGCAGTAAGGTCTTTCCGGATACCCATGTCCTGAGGCCCTATACGCTGAAGGGCATAGTCGAGGTGGGGCAGATAGACGAGCGTAAGCGTCGGACGCCGTGTATCGTAGATGTACCGCGCGCAGTCGGCAATCCATCGACTGGACGTGATGTCGGCCGTGGGGCCCCAAAAGTGAAAGAGCGGGAACCTGCCCAGTCGGTGGGTCAGTTCTTCTCGAAGTTCAGGCGGCTGTGTGTAGATATCCGGAATTTTTCGACCGTCCGCCGGATACATCGGCCTCGGGGTGACCGTATAGTCCGCCGAGCTGTACATGTTGAACCACCAGAAGAGTGTGGCGCAGGTAAAGCCGGGATCACAGCGCGCGGCGGTCTCCCAGATCTTTTCTCCGCTGACGAGGCGGTTCGACTGACGCCAGAACCAGATCTCCGAGAGATCGCGAAAATACCATCCGTTGGCGACACATCCATGATCTCGCGGCAGCAGACCGGTGGTCAACGTGGATTGGACGGAGCAGGTGACGGCCGGCAAAACGGTCTTCAGCGGCCGCATGCCGCCGCGACCGGCCAGCGACAGGAGATTCGGCGTTGCGTCTCCAATCAAAGAGGGCGTCAGTCCGACAACGTTCAGGACGACGGTGCGATGCATCGCCGTACCTCCGGCGTCTGGCCGCGCAACACGCTATTGCCTTCCCAGAGTCGGGTTTGGTCGATATCGGGTAGGTTCTCCGTGCCGGCAAGATCCAGTTTGCCGCTCTGGTTGAAAAAGTTGACCGGATTGTGCCAGACGATGGTTTCAATGTCCTGTTCGCTGACGCCGTTTTCGTGCATCAGTCGAGCGGTTTTCGGCACTTTCAACGGATCGCTGACCCCCCAATCGGCCGCGCTGTTGATGATGATACGTTCCGACCCATAGCGCTTCACGAGGGCGACCATGCGGGGCTCATCCATTTTAGTTTTCGGATAGATCGAATGTCCGGCCCAGCATCGGGTTTTCAGTACTAACGGGAGCGTTTCTTCTGTATTGTGGTCGATGAGCACCCGTTCTTCGGGAAAGCCAACCGCGTGGATAAGGGCGAGGCTGCGCTCAGTCCCGTGCTTCTTGTCACGATGCGGTGTATGAA
>JBOHOS010000851.1:0-3212 GCA_050731295.1 Nitrospiraceae bacterium
GCCTTGCCGAACAGGAGCTGGCTTCAATGGGGCCACGGCGTTGGAGCCGTGGAATCTGCCGAGCGTCGGGCCGAGTAGACGCTGCATCAGTTCGCTTCAATGGGGCCACGGCGTTGGAGCCGTGGAATCAGGCCTCTCGCAAGTGCCGGCTGCTACACAGGATTTGCTTCACGTTTCGAGCGGTCGCTCTACGACTCAACAGACCAGGATCACCACGAGTCATTCTTCATCTCCTTTCGTTCGGATCAGCGCGCATTTTTCATGACTTCTGCACGAACGAGCGGTTCCCGCGACTGTCGCGCCATTGGACCGCTCGCGCGATCAGGCGGCAAGTACCTATACGATCTGCGCCTGACGCTCAACCACTTCCACCCCTTTCCCGAGCGAGGCGATGCTCTTGATCGGCCGACCCTCGGTCGCTCCCAGATCGATGATCAAGACTTGGTCATCGGTATGATGGATAATCTCGGCCAGCGCCGCACGCATTTTCATCAGATCGATTTCGGGCAAGTCGCATTGAAACACCGAGAGCTGCAGATGTTCCCCGAACCCCTTCATGGTCTTGAAGACGCGACGCAGCCGCTTGGGGTCGCAGATGTCGTAGGTGACAATATACAACCGACGCATGATCTTACCGCGTGGTGAACGACGGATACTCCGGAATCTCACCCAAGAGATAGCGTCCCAACAACCGCGCCTGGACTTCCAGCACGCGGCGATAGCTGATCTGATATCCAAAGACCGGATGGCTGATCTCCTGTCCCATGCGCCGCTCATACGTCTCAATGAAGCGGCGTCGCCCTTCCGGCGTCAGGGCCACTGCGCCCATACGAACGATCCAATCCGTGGGGCGGACTTCGCCGTTGTTCACCGCGGTCAACACGACGGAATCGGCAATCAACGGCCGAAATTCCTCCATCAGGTCCAGGGCCAACGCCGGGCGTCCATACCGAGGTTGATGATAGAACCCCAGATAGGGATCCAACCCCACCGCTTGCACCGTGAGCGTCCATTCTCTTGTGAGTAGCGCATAGGCGAACGACAGCAGCGCGTTGACCGGATCGCGAGGCGGTCGGCGGTTCCGGCCTTCGAAATCAAAGTCCGAGTGAGACTCGGTTTTCAGCATTCCGGCAAATTCTGAAAAATAGCGTCGGGCAGCCGTGCCTTCGATGCCCAGCAGCGATGGCAACGATTCCGCCTGTCCGGCATTCTGCTGGTCGGTCTTGAGATCCCGAAGAACCATCTCCGGCGCGGCGGCGTGATTCCGTCGCAGCACCGTGCGGCAATTGGCGATCTTGGCCTGAACGATCCGGCGGGCCAAGGTCAGGCACTGATCCGGATTCGCTGCCGCCGCATATTGTCGCCGCCGAAGCTCGATGTTCTTGTGCGTCATGCCGGTGGTCAGTCCATAGAACCAACCGCCGCTCGACAGGTAGGAAATCGGAATCCCCCGATCACACAGCGCGTGGATCGCCTGAGTACTGACTTGGACCTTGCCCAGCAGGACCAGATGCGAAGTCTCCACAAGGCGCGCCTCCGCGACAACCGTGTCCCGATCAAGCACCTTTAAACAATCACCGTCTTTCGACACGCGTGCGCCGGGATGCTGCACATACAGCGGCAAGGCATCATCCTTGGTTGGGATCAGTCTTCGCAGGACTGCCCCATCCGAGCTTTGTCCCCCGTGCAGCCATCCCACTTCATCCGGCAGGCAGATGCCGACCAGAGAGCACCGTGGGCATTTGGGACTGTCCACGAGCGGTGGCGGCATCGCGCCCTCGCGGGCCATCCGGCGCATGGCCTCGATCTGCGAAAGCGTCTGTTCAATCAGTTCCTGATCGAACGACACCGCCACGCGTTCGCGCGACCCGACGAAATACAAAAATCCACCGTCGCATTCCCAGCCATTGTCCCGAAGGACCAAACCCTGCGCGCACAATTGCACGCGCTCGGGATCCCAGGCGCCCTTGTGCACATGCGGCCGCTTGCCGCGCTTGTAGTCAACCGGCGCGACGCAGGCGCCGATTCCCTCCACCAGGTCAATTTTGGCAGTAATCCCCAGTCGCTCGGATGACAGCCACACGGACCGCTGATGAATCGGCTCTTCCTTCGCATCTCCATTGGATTCGACCGGGTCGATCGCCGCCGCCCGTGCCGGCGCGTGATCCACCCGCCGGTGGTGGAACCGCCCCTCGACCGTGTCCGCGCTGTCGCGGAACTCACCTTGCACCCACTCCAGATAGGCCAGGCGCGGGCAATAGGTAAATTCGTTGAGCATCCGGACAGGGAGAAGCGGCTCTTCCACCGACACAGTGGTCCCATTGCTTTCCATGTTGTGTGCCTCCTTGAGGCTATTCAGTTGTCAAAGAACGGAGTAACGTTCTTGTTGTCGGTAACCACGATTTGCTACACTGCGCCCAACCGTGAGGTATGAGGCATGGCAAACACAACTGTCCAGACCCGCCGATGGACCCGGCACGAGTATGATCGGATGGTTGAACTTGGGTTGCTGCGTCCGGATGAGCGCGTGGAACTGCTTGAGGGGGAAATCATCACCGTGACGCCCCAGAACAGCCCGCACTCTGCTTCCATCGGATTGGCGCACGAGGCGCTCCTTCGAGTTTTTGGCGCAGACTATTGGATCCGCATCCAGTTACCGCTCGTCATCGATCCGGACTCCGAACCCGAACCAGATCTGGCTGTCGTCAAAGGCACTCCTCGCGATTACGTGAAAGCGCACCCTCACACGGCCGTTCTTGTCGTCGAAGTAGCGGACACGTCCCTTTCTCTTGATCGAGAACGGAAGCTGCCCATGTATGCGAGAGCCGGCATTCCCGAATACTGGATCATCAACCTCACCGAGCGCTGCCTGGAAGTGTATCGCGATCCGATCGTCTCCTCGGATCAACTTGCGTGTTACAACGTTTCACTTCGCTTCGTTTCTGCGGACTCCGTATCGCCGTTCGCACAGCCAGATCGATCGATCCGTGTGGTGGACCTCCTGCCGTAGCTGCGCGACGCCTCTACTCATACGGCCCCATGTGAAAGTCTCCGCGCCACTTCGCGATGGACGCGCCCTGCATCCCATTCCGGATGGGACGAAGCCAGATGCGCCTGCAACATGCGCTGCGCCGAGGTCCAGATCGCAAAACCGATTCCAATTCGCTCGGCCGACGTTTTCTTTCGCAAGACTTCCGCCATCACCTCGTCCA
>JBOHOS010000852.1:0-8435 GCA_050731295.1 Nitrospiraceae bacterium
ACCCAGTGGACGCGTCCCCTCCTCTGGAGCGACAAAGAGTGATGGTTCGTCTGCCTCCCTGACCATTCCGATCGACGGTATGTCCTGCGCCTCATGCGTCGCCAGAATTGAGCAGGGTTTACGCGCCGCTCCCGGCATTATTGACGCTTCCGTCAATCTGGCCACTGAGAAAGCCACTGTGCGCTATCAGCAGGGCGTCACCAATCCGGACGCCATTTATAATGCGATCCGTTCGCTTGGCTATACGCCGATCACCGAGCCGGCCGCCCACGACAACGCCCCGTTGACCTCTCTGACGATTCCGATCGAAGGCATGTCCTGCGCCTCGTGCGTCGCGAAAATCGAGCAGGGGCTTCAAGCCATGCCGGGAGTTGCCGGCGCATCGGTCAACCTTGCGACCGAAAAAGCCACGGTCAGCTATCAACCTCGTGCGACGAATCCGGACGCCATACTGCATACCATCCGATCGCTTGGATATACGCCCATGGCGGAGGCGGCTATCACTCAGGCCGGCCACATACCGGCGCAGAGCCACACCCGCACCCTCGTGCGAGACTTTTTAGTTGCGGCGATCCTCACGGTGCCCGTTATGGTGCTCGGCATGGGGGAGCACCTAGGGTTGCCCATCTCTCGCTCGACGTCCTACTGGCTCCAGCTTCTTCTGGCGACGCCGGTGCAGTTGTGGGCGGGCTGGCGATTCTACAAAGGCGCCTTCGCGGTCGCCCGCCACGGCTCCACCGACATGAATACACTCATCGCGGTAGGGACGTCCGCCGCCTATTTTTACAGCCTCGCCGTGACGATGGCGCCGCAATGGTTTACCGCGGTAGGGGGCACACCGGCGGTTTACTTCGACACGTCTGCCGCCATCATTACGTTGATTCTCTTCGGACGTGTGCTGGAAGCTCGGGCGCGCGGGCGCGCATCGGATGCGATCCGGAAACTGGCCGGCCTGCAGCCGAAAGAGGCCCGCGTCATTCGAAGCGGACGGGAGATGGATATTTCCATTGCGGATGTTGTGGTCGGAGATCTCGTGGTCGTCAGGCCCGGCGAGAAGGTTCCGGTGGATGGCATCGTGCGCCATGGCGCCTCGGCGGTAGATGAGTCGATGGTGACGGGCGAAAGCGTGCCCGTCGAGAAAAAGCCGGGCGATCAGGTCATCGGCGCGACCCTCAACCGCACGGGCAGTGTCAGGGTCGAAGCCACCAAGGTGGGCCGAGACAGCGCGCTGGCGCGCATCATGAAGATTGTGGAAGAGGCGCAGGCCGCCAAGCCGCCGCTCGCCAAACTGGCCGACCGGGTCGCGTCCTATTTCGTGCCGGCCGTGATCGCGATCGCTGCCCTCACCTTCATCCTGTGGTTCTGGCTCGGGCCGGCGCCGGCGTTGACTCATGCCCTGATTAATTTCGTCGCGGTGCTGATCATCGCGTGCCCCTGCGCACTGGGGCTCGCCACGCCGACGTCCATCATGGTCGGGATCGGGAAAGGAGCCGAGCATGGCGTCCTGATTCGACATGGGATCGCCCTGGAGCGCGCGCACGCCCTCACGACGGTGGTGTTGGATAAGACGGGCACCGTCACCCGCGGCCGGCTGTCTGTCCGTTCGATCATCACGCTTGCGTCCGGGTGGTCGCCGGAACGAGTGAGCGCGATCGCCGCGGCGGCCGAGCGCGGATCGGAACACCCGGTGGGCGCGGCGATTGTCACCCACGCGCAGGAGCAGGGTCTGACACTGGATGACGCGACGGATTTTCTGGCGGTGCCGGGCCACGGCGTTCGCGCCACGGTCGAGGGGCTCGCCGTCTCCCTCGGCAACTTGCGCTTGATGGAGACCGACGGAGTCTTGGTTGAGTCCGCCGCGGAGGCGGCCGCCGAGAAGCTGTCGGGAGAAGGATTGACGCCCATGTATGTCGCCGTTCGCGAGCACGGCGATCGACCGACTCGACTCGTCGGCATTGTGGCGGTCGCGGATACGGTGAAGGAGCACTCCCGCGAGGCGATCGCGGCATTACACCGGCTCGGCCTAGAAGTTATGATGCTGACCGGCGACAACCCCCGCACCGCGAAAGCGATCGCCGACGAGGCCGGGATCGATCGCGTGCTGGCCGACGTCCTGCCGGAACAGAAGGCGCGAGAGATCACACGGCTCCAGGAACAAGGCAAGGTCGTGGCCATGGTGGGAGACGGGATCAACGACGCCCCCGCTCTCGCCCAGGCGGATATCGGCATTGCCATCGGAACCGGTACCGACGTCGCCATGGAGGCCGCCGATGTGACTTTGATGAGCGGCGATCTGCGCGGTGTCGTCACGGCCATTGCGCTGAGTCGCGCCACGACCCGAAATATCAAACAAAACTTGTTTGCCGCCTTCATCTATAATATCCTCCTGATTCCAGCGGCGGCCATCGGCTTCCTCAACCCAATCTGGGCCGCCGCCGCCATGGCGCTTTCATCGGTCTCAGTCGTCGGCAACGCGCTCCGCTTGCGCGCGTTCAAGCCGTCCATGCATGTCTAACATCCCTGCAGTCCACCATCGGCCTGCACTCGTGCCGATTTTCAGCCGCCATCGGACGGAATTGCCATCAGAGGGAGGCTATGAAAAGAATCCTGCTCGGCATCGTTGTGGTGTTCGTCCTGGTGATCGTTCTGGCCGTCCTGCTGCCTTTCGTCATCGATTTAAATAACTATCAAGACCGATATCGCCCGCTGATCGAGGATGCGCTGAACCGGAAGGTGACTCTCGGTGACCTGCGTCTCACGATCCTGCCTCGTCTGGGCGTGCGGATCGCCGGATTTACCGTCATGGATGACCCGGCGTTCAGCGCCGGCGCCTTCGCCTCACTGACATCCTTGGATGTCGGCGTGAAGTTATTGCCGCTGTTGACCGGACATGTCGAAGTGGAGGAAATCACGTTGCGGGAGCCGGTCATCACGGTCATCAAGAACCGGCAAGGCGTGCTGAATATTTCCACATTGGGCGCGAAGGAGGGCGCGCGGCCTCCGGTACCGGAACAGCCGCCTCCAGCGCCATCGGTGGGAGAAGGGCCGCTACGGGCATTGGCCCTCTTAGCCGTGGAGGAGGTCTCTCTGATAGGCGGACGGCTGGCCTATGAAGATCATTTCAGCAAAAAGCCGACCGAATACCGCATCCATGATCTCACGGTGACTCTGCGATCACTGCGGCTGGGCGACACCGCCGGCCTGCATCTCGCGGCGATCGTCCTGCCTTATAACCTTCCGGTCAAAATCGACGGCGAGCTCGGCCCGCTCACCGAGACGCTGGACTTCAAGATGATTGACGTCATGACGACGCTCGGCAAGACCATCGTGACCGTCAAGGGCAGCGCCACCGGCGACCGGTTCAATCTGATTCTCACCTCACCGGTCATTCAGAGCGGCGACCTTCCCGTCTCCCTTCCGTTGACGAAGCCCGTCCAGATCAAGGATCTGCGGATCGCGACGGAGGGAAGGTATCCCTTGAAGGAAGGGATGCCGATTCAGGACGCCGTTGAGGTCAAGGCCTTGAATCTTGCCGTCTTACTGGGCGAGTCCGTCATCAACGTCGAAGGCAATGCCATCGGCGGCAATCTGAATGTCAAGGTGGCGTCGCCCAGCATCGATTCACGCGATATTCCCGTCACGCTGCCGCTCACGAAACCGATTCTGGTGAAAGACCTTCATCTCAAGGCGAAAGCCGCCTATCCATTGAACGAAGGCGCTCCCCCGCAGGAGTGGGTGGATGCCGCGGACCTCGAATGTCTCATCGCGCTGGACACTTCGCTCATCAGAGTGAAGGGCAGTGCGATCGGCGGCGAGATCAAGCTGACCGCGACGGCGCCGTCCGTCAAGAGCGATGATCTGCCCATCGCGCTGCCCCTTCGCAAACCGATTGAAGCGACGGACATCAGGCTCATAGCCGACATGAACGGCTCGGAGGCGCACCTTCAGAACCTGGCCATGACCGTGTTCGATGGCCGGCTCTTCGCGGAAGGCGGCCTGACCCTCGGGTCCGCAAGCCCTCCGTTCGACGGCCAAATCGTCCTTGAAAAGATGCAGCTCGGCCCCATCCTCAACGCCTTCGCCGACCAGGTATCGGCCGGCGGCACAGCGGGCATGCAGCTTGTCGTGAGAGGGCGTGGATTAACTATGCCGGATTTGACCAAAACGTTGATAGGGACCGGCCGCTTCACCGTCAAAGACGGCAAGATCGAGGGCGTGAATCTCTTGGAACCCGTCTTTGACGTGCTGAAAGCCGCCGGCATCAAGCAGGACCAGATCAAGGCCACCGTCTTTTCGACGATGCAGGGAGATCTGACGATCAAAGACGGGCTCGTCAATGTCGAGCGGTTCCTGGTGGACAGCCACGACTTTCAAGCCACGGCCAGAGGAACGATCGGATTCGATCAGGCCTTAAATCTCCGTGCGAACGTAAATGTATCGGAAGCGCTCAGCAAACAGATCGCGGGGGCGGCGCCCGTCGCCAAATTGGCCCTCTCAAAAGGCCGGATGAGTGTGCCGCTGATCATTGCCGGGACGGCGCAATCGCCGTCATACACGCTTGACGGCAAAGCCATGGGCGCCAAAGCGTCCGCGCGAGTCAAAGAGACGCTCAGCGAAGTGTTGAAGGGCAAAGACGGGGAAGGGCTGGACCTTGAAAAGGGTGCGGAGAGACTGAAGAAATTATTCGGACGGTAGTTCTCATCAACTCTGCATAGCGACATCACGGTGTGTCGCCACCTTACCAACATTTGGGGAAGCGCGACGTCTCTGATCGCCAGAAGGTGCTGGTGTTGGCCCATCAATGCCATCTCGTCGACCAGACCCTTGCACTCTTAAGTCTCCTAAGGGTCAAGGTGCCTGGAAACTTATCTGTCTTAAAGAGCGGCTCTGCTGAATTCCGATCATGAGTCCACTAAATCTCGAAGCGTTCGCGCATTCTTCACCGCATAACCCCGCGCATCGTTGTTGAAATAGACAAACACCTCTATCCCGTCCTTGAGATACCGCTTCAAGATCCGTGCTTCCTTTGCCAACTCAATTCGCGAATAGTTGGAGGCGAACATCTTATTGCGGCCGTGATAGCGCACATACGCCCAATCCGTCGTCAGCACATCCCTGCGCGGGTATCGGTGCGAATCCGCGATGCACAAGGCGGCGCCATGCCGGCTCAGCAGCCGGTGGACCTCGCTCGTGAACCATGACTCGTGCCGGAATTCAAAGACCAATTTCAGCTTGCGCTGGGCCGGCGCGGGGTCCTGCGCCATCTCAAGGAACCGCTCGAGGCGGCTGATGTCCTTGCGCAGGCTCGGAGGAAATTGCAGCAAGATAGGGCCAAGATGATTTTGTAGTCTGAGTGCATTCTCGACAAAGATGCGCCAGGCGTCTTCGACATCGATCAGCCGCTTGATGTGCGTGACGAAACGACTGGCTTTGACGGCAAAGAGAAAGTCGCCGGGCACGCCTGCGGCCCAGTTCATATAGGTCTGCGGCTTCGGGAGGTGGTAAAAGGAATAATTGACCTCCGTGGTCGCAAACTCTTGAGCAAAGAATTCCAAGTACCGCCGGCTCGGAAGGTTCTTTGGGTAGAAGGGCCCGCGCCAGCTCGCGTAGGTCCAACCGGAAGTGCCGATGAGGATGCGCGCGCTCACTCTGCATTGTATGGCATCACTCTCCGTTCTGTGAACGCCACGAGAAGCCTCTCCCCGCGACGCGCTGCAACAACCGGACGGAGGCCTATCGGTGAAGAGCGTACAGACTAATCAGGGGACGAGCCGGCAGACTGCAATCGCACCAGAATGCCTTCGCCGGCATTCAGGGTGATGCGGTCAGGATTGAAGTCGGTCATACGAGAGGTGAGATCTGTCGAGAGAAGAACGGCGCCGCGCTCCTTCACCGCACGGAGTGCGAATTGCTGAAGCCGGTCGCTGAAGTTGATCGCGACGAGCACGCGCTCGCTGCCGTCGAGTGACTCGCGAAGGTAGATCAGGCAGTCGGCGGGTCCGCTGTCGATAACCCGATAGCGTCCCTGTATCAGCGCGGGTGACGTCTTGCGGAGCCGAATGAGCCGTCGATAGAGGGACAGGAGCGAGCGGTCATCTCCCCTCTCATGATCCCAATTGATGTGAGAATAGTCCGGAGAGACCGGCAGCCACGGCGTGCCGCTCGTGAAGCCCGCATGCAGGGTCGCATCCCACTGCATCGGAGTTCTGGCCGGGTCCCGGCCTTTGAAAAACGGCCAGTAGCGGCGGGTGTACGGATCGCGAAGCTGGCCATACCGCAAACGCGCGTCGCGCATGCCGATCTCTTCGCCGTAGTATAGAAACGGCGTGCCGCGCAACGTGAGCAGCAGGAGCGCCGCCGCCCGCGCCCGGCGGTCCGTTGCCGCCGGATCTCTCCGCCGGCCATACCGGGTGTAATGGCGCGACTGGTCATGGTTGCTCAAGACCTGCGTCGGCCAGCCGCCGGCAGGAATCGCCCGGTCCCAATCGCCAAGGACACGTCGAAATCGCGGCGCGTCCCACCGAGACTTGAGCAGCTTGAAATTAAACACCATGTGCAACTCGTCCTGGCCCGTGCCGTAGAAGGCCGCCGGCCCGCCCGGCGTATCGGACGACGCCTCGCCGACCAGCACGGCGCTCGGATAGTCCTTCAGGACCGCCCGCAGCGAGCGCAGCGCTTCATGGGTCTCAGGCTGATCGCGATCGTACAGGTGAATCTGGCGCAGGTAGGACCGCAGGGCCGGTCGCCTGGGGTTATCCGGCCAGGTCCAGTCCTTCCCGATCCAGTTAATGGCATCGAGCCGAAACCCGTCCACGCCGCGATTGAGCCAAAAGCGAACCACCTCGAAGATCGCGTGCTGCACCTCGGGATTCCGCCAATTCAGATCCGGTTGTTCTTTCAGAAACGAATGCAGATAGTACTGTCCTGTCGTCTCATCCCACTCCCAGGCGGGTCCGCCGAACACCGCGCTCCAGTTGCTGGGAGGCTTGCCGTTCGGGCTATGGTCCGCCCAGAGGTACCAGTCCCGCTTGGCCGATCGGCGCGAGGACCGCGATTCCAAAAACCACGGATGTTGGTCGGACGTGTGATTGAGAACCAGATCCATCAGGATGCGAATGCCGCGGCGGTGGGCCTCGGCCAGCAGGCGATCGAAATCGGCCAAGGTACCGAATCGCGGATCGACGTCGCAGTAGTCGGCCACGTCATAGCCAAAGTCTTTCATCGGGGATGGGTAGATGGGCGAGAGCCAGATGGCATCTATCCCAAGGGAATTCGGCGTGCCGTCGTTCAAGAAATCCAGGCGGCTGGTGATCCCCGGGAGATCCCCGATGCCGTCCCCGTTGGAGTCCTGAAAACTCCACGGGTAGATTTGGTAGATGACGGCGCGCCGCCACCATAGGGGATCGCGCATCACGGGTGCGGGCCGGCCAAATGAATCAAGCCTGACGCCACATCGCGTTGCGCCTGGAAGTAGCGATCCGGCGTGCCGATATCAGACCAGTAGCCGTGCATGGTGAAGCCGCACACGCGCTCGCCCCATTCGATCTCGTGGACATAGGCGTCGATGATGGAGGACTCCCGTTCCTGGGGCACGCTTCGAAGCAGCCGCGGATGCATGATGTGAACGCCGGCAAACATGCGTTTCGCGCGAGCCGACGGCGCATCAACCGTTCGACCACGGCCGTTGATTCGCAGCACGCGCTGGTCCTTATCGAGCTCCACCGCGCCCCAGCGGTCGGGGTCGGGATCTTCCCGCACGACCATCGTCGCCAGCGCATTGCGCTCGCGATGAAAGGCCACCAGGAGGCTCAGATCGAGGTCAACCAGGGTATCGCCGTTCAGCACAAAAAACGGCTCTGCGTGAAAGAACCATTCTGCTTGTTTGATCCCGCCGCCGGTCCCGAGAATGACCGGCTCATGCGAATACGAAAACCGCATCCCGAACTTTGCCCCATCCCCGAGCTCGTTCTCAATCAGATGACCGAGATGATGGAGATTGATCATGACCTCCGTGATACCGTGCTTTCGCAACATGAGAAGGTTCCACACGATCAGCGGCGTGCCGGCAATCTGAAGCAACGGCTTGGGAGTGGTGTCGGTGAGTGGGCGGAGGCGGGCGCCGAGCCCGGCCGCAAGAATCATCGCTTTCAAGGCGAATGATCCGAAGCCATCTGCGTCGTTCTCGGCAAGAAACAATCCTCGACGTATTCCGAATATACGCTTCCGATTGTTTCTTGCCTGCGACCTAGCATCTGACTTCGCCCCCTTCGCCTTGTGATGATACTAAACTAGTCAATTAACTCAGGCACATACGGTGCGAGGTGGTTCTTAAGGTTGGCAAGTTCTGAATACTTCGTCAGATTCCGCCGTACGTAGCCGAGCACGCGAGGGATGTCGGCCAGAAACTTGGGGTTGTGCTTCACACGATCGATATA
>JBOHOS010000853.1:0-1248 GCA_050731295.1 Nitrospiraceae bacterium
TCGATCTATGTCTCCCAATTCAATCTCCGGTTCAATCACTTCCTGATCAAGGACGACGAGCCGCTGCTGTTTCACACGGGCATGAAAGCCCTGTTCCCGTCGATGCGGGAGGCGGTTGCGCGCGTTATCAATCCCTCGACGATTCGCTGGGTCTCGTTCAGCCATTTCGAAGCCGACGAATGCGGCGAGCTGAACGAATGGCTGGCCGTGGCGCCGCATGCTGAGCCGGTGTGCGGGCTGGTCGGTGCGCTCGTCAGCGTAAACGATTTTGCCGTTCGTCAGGCGCACGTACTCGCGCACGACGAGATTCTTAAGACCGGCAAGCACCGTGTGCGTCTCCGTCAAACGCCACATGTGCCGCACAACTGGGAAGCGAGCCTGCTGTTCGAGGAAGTCACGCGCACGTTGCTGTGCTCAGATCTGTTTTCACATGAAGGAGACGTGGAGCCGGTAATCGAGTCGGATCTGGTCGAACGCGCAAAGCGCGCGTTGATCGAGGGCCAGAAAGGGCCCTTCGCCAACGCCTATCCCTACACGCCGTTGACCGAACCGATCCTGCATGGGCTGGCCGATCTTCGTCCGAAACAGTTGGCTCTCATGCATGGATCCGCTTTCGTAGGAGACGGTGAACGAGCGCTACGCGACTTGGCGGCGGTCATGCGAGAGGTTCTGGGACGGGGCACGGAGAGACCATAGGACATGAGAAACGAAGATAGCGACAAGGCTCATTCCTGAGCTAGTCCCGCTTTTGTGCCAGCTCAGATTAACCGAGCAGAGGAGTAGACCATGTCCGAGCGTTCAAAGGTATTGATGGGAATCGGAGTCTGGTTCCTGGTGATCCTGGTAGGGAGTGGGTCAGGAGCGTTCGTTTCATCACCACAAGAACCACCGTTGGCGCTAGGGCTCTGCTTCGCTGCGCCTGTGGCGATCTTGGTTCTGCTTTATCATCATTCCCCTTCCGTTCGTCGTGTTGCCCGATCGGCGGATTTAGGAGTGCTGACCCTTTTGCATCTTTGGAGGCTAGTAGGGACAGACTTCCTGCTTGAGTACAGCCGGGGACGGCTTCCAGGAGGATTTGCATTCCCTGCGGGAATCGGTGATCTGATCATCGGCCTTACGGCCATACCGATGGCCCTGGCATTGCTCCGCGATCCGGAAAGAGCGCGCCCCTGGTTCATCCTTTGGAACGTTTTCGGTTTAGTCGATCTGGTGGTGGCGGTGGGATCAGGTATCCTGCATTCAGAGAGT
>JBOHOS010000854.1:0-2276 GCA_050731295.1 Nitrospiraceae bacterium
TCTCCACCCTGCGCCATAAAATCTGACAGCCTCTCACCTCCTCTTTCTCTCTCTATTCCGTCAAACGAGATTTTACTGAACAGAATCTATAACTTCTGAAATCTCGTCCGGTTTTATCCTACGTCGGAAACTCTGACAGTCTTGATCGTTCGGCGACGAAATTTACACATTAATGTTTGACTTTCAACGTCTTACACCAATGGCATGCCGGCTGCTTAATACCACTCACGAGTACTCATCCGTCACCGGTGCACAACATTCTGTCATGTGAGAAAGGGGGGGCAAATGCAACGAACGTTACAAAGAGCGGGCATTGTGGCGGGGATTCTCGCGAGCACCCTTGCGGGTTCTCTGGCAATGGCCGATTCTTTTCAGGTGAATCCATCCGCCATCGGAAAGCCGCAGGGCCCTTTCCAGGCGGATTTGATCGATTTCAGTTACAGCGCCACGGTCAACCAGGTTGCCCCTGCCGGCACCTGCTCGGCGGCCAATCCTTGTACCTTCACGGAAACAGGGAACATCTCCTTTAGTACGTTTCGGTCCGGTTTCAGCAATGATCCGGTGCCTGCCGGCACCAGCGGCCTGAATCTCGGCGGTGCTGATGGGCACACCCTGACAGGGACCTTCACCGGTTCCGGTACCGCTGTTCCGTTTGGCGACGGTATCCGTGCGACGTTCAACACATTCGATGTGACCCTGAATTCCAACGGCAATATTGTCGGCCAGTCAACCGGCCTGACATCCGGAGAAGCCAATGTGTTCGGCCCAGCGCTCGCCAATGGCGATTTCAAAGTGGTTGTGGACTTTCAAGCACAAGGCGGGTACTTCGGCGGGCTGAATAACCTGACTCTGGATACGTCCACCTTCGCCGGCAACAATACGAACATCAGTGGCGTCAGTCTACAATCCTTCACGGGCGCGACGATTCAAGGCTCCGGCAATGTGAGCTTTACGTCCGTAGGACCGGGACCTCCTGGAGTTATTCCGGAACCGTCCTCGATTCTGTTGTTAGGGTCCGGGCTCGCCGGACTGGGCTGGTTCCGACGCCGCTTTCTGAGCTAAACTCCGTCTTTACCTTCCCCTAGGGTCCAGATGGACCCTGGGGGAGCCCTCGCAGCTTTCCTTCATAATGAAGTGCTCAGCGGGCATGCGGATGGCGACATCATGAATAGGCCACGCCTTCCCGATTCGAAAGAGCATGGCTCCGATCGCATCCGGCAGGAGTTCCTTCAAACGGCGCCGTAGTTCCTGTAACGGCTGTTCATGCCGGGGAAGAAAGTCTTTGATCCCTTCTTCCTGGTACCGCCGGTCCAGATAGAGCGCCACGGTCATCGGATGGATTCCCAACCCAAGCTGGTGCGCCCGAACCCAGATGCGCTGCACCTGCTCCCCCGCACGTATCCAGGTTTCTTGACCGTCGTTCGGAATCGTGACCAGTCCTAGCGCGCCGGTCGCCAGCGCGAGCAGGCGAGATTGGCCGGCCAGCATCGTGATCAGTCCCCATCGAGACAGTGTCGTCACCCGATCCCACGGCCGCAGCCACGTCAGCAGCGGGCCGGCCAGCGGACCCATTCCTAGACGATCCACCTCCAAACCGATTCGAACCCGCTCCGCTGTCTTCCGATGGAAGAGGAGTTTGGCGAACAATTCTTCGTGAATGCGGGGGTGCGAGAATCGAACGCGGTCTCCCAGCTCGATGACTCGCGCCCATCTGGAAATGTCGCTCCGGCGACTGATTATTCGGATCCCCGTCATGTCCACAGGGTCGCCGGAAAGCTGTGCCAACAAGAAGGGTGACAGCCGCCATGGCAAAAACGGGCGTCGATTGACGGTTCGCCGAAGCATAGCTTCCACTCGGTCGGGCGGCACCACGCTGGGCCGATCGGGAACGAGCTGTACAGCGGCAGCCAGAGGACGGGTCCCAGCGCCGCTTTCATAGGCGACGCGAATGCCCCATCCCTCGCTTGCCGCCTGAAGCCGCATATTTTCGATCACAGCGCCCACCGAAAGGAACGTCGCGCACGAGCCATAGTCGAAGAAACTCTCGGCCCGCTCCGGCACGGTATGAATAAAGATCTGCCGTGTTCCCTCGAACCGGAAACACCACGGTTGGCAATTGTCCCCGGAGGGAGCCCGGATGGCGGCGGCGATGAGGCGCTGCTGCCTGGCCTGATTCTCGTTTAGGGGCGAGGGGCCGTTCACAAAGATCCTTTCTGCAGGAAGGAGCGGCTCTAAGTGATCACGCCTCAGGCTGGATGGCCACGGAACGATCGGTT
>JBOHOS010000855.1:0-2736 GCA_050731295.1 Nitrospiraceae bacterium
AAGAGGTTGTTGCCTTGGCGGCTCAAGAGCAGGACCACCATCTCTTCCTTTTTGATCTTCGCCGAGATCTTCTGATACTCCTCGAGGCTCTTGACCACTTCGTGATTGACTTCCTGGATCACGTCGCCGCGTTGCAGCCCGGCGGCTTCGGCCGCGCTTCCCGTTTCGACCTGATTGACCAGCACGCCGGTGGTTTTGACGGGAATATTGAGCTGGCCCATGGTCGCGGCATCCAGCGACTGCACGCGAAGCGCCGCCAGCACATTATCGGGCGGTTTGACCATTTCCTGAGGCGGCGGAGTGGGTTCCTTGCGAGCCAACAACTCGTCGGTCGGTCGCTCGCCGACTTTCACCGCGACGGTCTGCTCCTGACCTTCCCGCAGGACTTTGACTCTCGCCGTCCGGCCCACAATGGTCCGCGCCACCATGTTCCGGAGCTGGCTGACGTTCCGAATTTCTTTATCATCGAACCCGATGATGACATCGCCCCGCTTGAGACCTGCCGACGCCGACGGCCCGTTCTCGTTCACATCGCTGATGAGCACGCCGTTTTTACGCTGTTCAGGCAGTTTGAACGACTTGGCCAGAGCCGGGGTAATTTCTTGAATGGCGATTCCCATCCACCCCCGGACGACCTTGCCGGTTTTCATGAGGGACTCAACCACATCCAACGCGATGCTGCTGGGAATGGCGAATCCAATCCCCTCCGAGCCGCCGGTCCTTGAGAAGATCGCCGTATTGATGCCGATCAATTCTCCGTTGACGTTCACCAGGGCTCCGCCGGAATTGCCGGGATTAATCGCCGCATCCGTCTGAACGAAGTCTTCGTAATCCGCGATGCCGACGTTCCCGCGGCCCAACGCGCTGATGATGCCGAGCGTCACCGTGGAGCTCAGCCCGAATGGGCTTCCCACCGCCAGTACTAGGTCGCCGACCTGTAACTTGTCATAGTCCGCCCATTTAAGCGACGACAGACTGTCTGCCTCGATCTTAATGACCGCCAGATCCGTTTTCGGATCGGCGCCCACGACCTTGGCCGGATATTCGCGGCTATCATGCAACGTCACGGTGATCTGGGACGCATTTTCTACGACGTGATTATTCGTCAGGATATGCCCGTTCGGGCTGATGATGACCCCGGATCCGGCGCTTTGGTCCGGCCGGCCATGCGGCCCGGGAGGGCCTGGAAAGGGCGGGGGAATAGGCGGTTCCATGCCCGGCTCGTCGCCCGGAGGCGCCCCACCTGGAGGCCCGCCTCCGCCCGGAGGCCCTCCAAAAGGACCTGGCGGCAGCGGCGGCTGCGGCCTGCGCGGACCCGGTCCGCCTTCACGCCGCCCCCCTTCCCCGCCGATAACCGCCACATTGACGACGGCGGGAGTGACCTGCTTGACGATATCCGCGAATCCTTGGACGAGAACCGCAGGAGCCGAGGCTTCACTGTTCGCAGGGTACCCAGAGGCTCCGAGCATAGCCAGCGTCGCCACGATCACCACTGCCATCAACGGTCTGAGCCGATGGAGAGGAACCCGCGCCATTCGATCAACGAGACCAACGTCCTTCAACATAATAATATGATGCATGTGCATAATTGCCGCCCTCAATAATGTTCGTTTCATTCTCCGCACCTGTCGTCTCAACGTCGAACCACTTCCGAAAGACAGCATATTCTACACTAACCGCGCGCTCTCGTTCAAAGACTAAAACCCGCCTTGTCACAGGACTGGGAACGAACCGCATGAAGAGGAGACCCGATGAACCGGGAAGGGAGGGATGGCTACCTCTGTGCCGTTTGCCACTCCGTCTGGCGTTTCTCGATCCAGGCCTCTTGGAAATGCAGCATCATCCGCTTGGCTGCTTCCTTCATCGCTATTACGCGCAAGGTATTGGGTGCTCCTGCATAGGTGGGGGGCCAAATGCGCCGACTGGGATCTTGTGGACGGAGCCAAATGACGGGATACCACTGATTAATCCCCGGCGCCGTCGGGCGATCCAAAGTCGCCCAGCCGCGTCCTTCTGCACGAATCACACTCTGTCCGGTCTTCACATCGATCAGCGCGATCTCCATCAGCGACCAGTTGTCACGCCGCCACCCGGGTTGGCTGTGGGTCGTCCATCCAAGAAAGATCGTCAGCGGGTATTCTTGTTCGGTGCTGGACACGACTACGAAGACAAGGTACTCCACCCCGTACTTCTCGCCGAGTTCACCGAGCTGTGAGGGAGCGCCGGTCGGTCCGAGGCCGTCGGCCGGTATGATGCGTTCGATCACAATCGACAGCGACTGATGGAGTTGCTGTTGAAGCGACTCGGCGAGCCGCGCCATGGCCTCCTCCGGAAGAGCCGGCGCGGCATCGGGCGCCTCGGTATCCGACACCACGACGAGTCCCGCTCGCACAGGTCTGGAGGGCAGGGGCGGCAATTCCGACAGACCGCTCTCCAGCGGAGGTCCGACATACTCCCCAATGCGGCTCGGCGGAACGGCAGATGCGCACGCGGCGACCGTGAACAGAATCGCCGCACACACAGCCACCCGTGCTCCATGTGACATACGCTGCGCCCTCATCCGACAGGCTTTTACTCTCTACGTTCGCCCCCTGCCGCCCGATCTGTCAAGGCCCTTGCAATCTTCATCGGGACGGATTAGTCTGGCGCCCACGTTACCGGTCAATGACAGGTGATGATGCCGTTTCACAACCCCGGTCCGAACTTGTCCGTCGTCATTCCGGCCTACAATGAGGC
>JBOHOS010000856.1:0-3053 GCA_050731295.1 Nitrospiraceae bacterium
TCCCCATAGTGGCGCAAGACCTCGGGCCGTTGTTTGAAGAAGTCCGGCCAGCGGGTGAAGCTGGACTCATAAAGGCTTCTCGCGTCACCTACTCGCTTCGCGCCATACCGCGCTTCAGCCAATCCGATACTGGCGTAGGGAATCAACCGCTCATCCCGGCTTCGCGCTCGGATCTCTTCAAATGCGTTCGTGGCTTCACTCCATTTTCTCTCCGCTAAAAAGGCCACGCCGGCGCCCAGTCGCGCGCGCGCGCGGTCGTCGGGAACCGACGAGTCGCCGAAGGCCCGCTTGTACGCCGTCTGCGCTTCGAACCACCACCCGTGCTCGGCATAGAGATCCCCGATTCGCCACCGTGCGCGCGAGGCGTTCGCCGAGGTGGGGAATTGCCGCAACAGGGTCCGATACGACTCGATCGCCGCCAACCGCTGCTGAGTGTCAGCCGGATCAACCAGGATCAGTTCGGCAAGAAAGGCAAAGGCCGAGGGAACCAGCAGACTCTGCGGAAACCTCCGGGTGAACTCCCGAAAAAACATGTCGGCGGCCGCATGCTCGCCCTTGGCATATGCCGTCACACCCTGCTGAAAGAGCGTGGCGCCGGGACCGGAGGCTTCGAGATCATAGCGCGGCCCGTCATCCGGCAGCGGCAAAAGGAATATTGCGCTGGGTGTCGGCACTCCCTCATCTCCAAACGCAATCATCGTCGCGCTATCGGCCGAAGGACCGGGAGCGGACGCCTCGGAAACGACGTTGAATCCCTCTTGGATGAAATTTAGGAAGACAAGAAACAGAACCATGCGAGGAGACATGAATGACGGGTTCAGCAAATTATGTGCCGATAGAAGATGAAAGGGGCCGGGATCGTGAGCACACACGATTCCGCCAAGTTGAGCTATTCATGACGTGAGGTTGTGTGAATGGAGCAGCCAGACCGTCAAATCTACATCTCTCACAATACGGAGATGGTCAAATCTTTGACGGGAACGAATGAGAGTGGAAGGATCAGGAATCAGTCTGGCTCTGGCTCTTGGCGACCAAGCCTTTGCGCTTGAGTTTTTCGACGAGGGTGGTTCGGTTCAGTTGCAGGAGTTGGGCGGCTTTGCTCGTCACGCCTTTGGCTTGACGCATGGCTTCCATGATGAGGCGGCTTTCGTGCCGGTCGAGTTCCTTCATGAGGTTGATACTGGTTCCATTCAAGTCGAGGGTGGGCTCGGTATCGACGATCAGCGACGGGAGACTCCGAAGGATCTGGTCCGGCAAATCGGAGGATGAAATGACGCCGGTTTTCTTGAGGACGACCACGCGCTCGATGAGGTTCTCCACCTCACGAATGTTTCCCGGCCACCCGTACTGCATGACATAGTTCATCGCCTCCCGATCCAACCCCTGCACCGACGCTTGCTTGGTGCGGTTGAATCGGTTGATGAAATGATCGACCAACAGCGGAATGTCGCTGCGGCGCTCTCGCAATGGCGGCAACGTCACCGGGATGACATGGAGGCGATAGAAGAGGTCCTTGCGAAATCGTTTCTCCTTGACCGCTTGCTCGAGATCTTGGTTCGTGGCTGCGATCACTCGAACGTCGACGCTGATGGTTTTCGTTCCTCCCACCCGCTCGAAACATCGCTCTTGAAGGACGCGCAGTAATTTCACCTGGAGAGGGAGGCCCATCTCCGCCACTTCATCCAAGAAGATCGTGCCGCCGTGCGCCATTTCAAACCGCCCCATCCGCGCGCTGACCGCGCCGGTAAAGGCGCCGCGCTCATGGCCGAAGAGTTCGGATTCCAGAAGGGTTTCCGGAATCGCCCCGCAATTCACGGGAATGAGCGCGCGGTCGCGGCGGAGACTGTTAAAGTGTAGGGTGCGAGCGACCAGTTCTTTCCCCGTTCCGCTTTCTCCTTGAATCAGCACGGTGCTGTCGCTGTCGGCCACCTTTTCGACGAAGTCGAGCACCTTGCGGATCGGTTCGCTCGTTCCCACAATATGTTCGATTTGATACTGTTCCCGGATGGTTTTTTTCAGCAGGACATTTTCTTGGCGGAGGTGCTGATACTCGATGGCTTTCGCAATCACGGTCAGCACCGCGTCGGCGTCCAATGGCTTGGTGATGAAGTCGAACGCGCCACCTTTCATCGCCTTGACGGCGACGTCGATCGTCCCATGTCCGGTCATGACGATGCCGACGACATGAACGTTGATGCGCGAGATGCGCTCCAACAATTGGATGCCATCCATCCCGGGCAGACGCAAATCGGTAATCACCAACTGAACCGGGATGTCCTTGACGAGTTGGATCGCGGCCTGGGCATCCGACACGGCCGTGGCCTGGTAACCTTCATCGGTCAGAAGCTGGACGAGGACATCCCGCACCATGTCATCGTCATCCACGATCATTAGATGCGCATGATGTCTCGTACGTTTCGGCTCAGCCGCATGCGGCATGAAGACCTCCACTGGTGCGCCGGCATGTTGACCGAGCGGGGAAGGCGGCCGTCGCTATGCATGGCCGTCCGGCGGCCACACGCCGATCGGGGCGATGCGCCTGAGCCTCGCTATGGGGACGGTGATGAGAGGTGCGCGCGACCGGCCGTTCTGCGACACCACATGAACTGCTCGCGCTCACGCAACTGGAATCTCGCACTATCGCAGACTCTCTGAGGATGTCCCGAGGATCGTCCGAATCTTTTGCTCCAACTGGTCCGACGTGAACGGTTTCGGAAGAAAATCCGCGTCCGTTCCGGAGACGCCGTGATTCAGGAGCGCATCGTCGGCATAACCGGACATATACAAGACGCGCATGCCGGGGTGCTTCGGCGCCACGTATTCCGCCAACTCCCGCCCGCTCATGCGGGGCATCACCACGTCGGTCAGCAATAAATCGATGCCCCCGTCGTGCCGGTCGCAGATGCCGACGGCCTCGTCGCCGCCCCGCGCCTCGAGCACGCGATAGCCGTTCATGGTCAAAATTTCAGACGCAACCTGCCGCACGACCGGATCGTCTTCGACGAGCAGGATGGTCTTGGAGTCCTGCTCCAGCGCGGCCGCGCCTTCAACCA
>JBOHOS010000857.1:0-1367 GCA_050731295.1 Nitrospiraceae bacterium
CCGCAGGTCGAGGAGGAAGCACGACGGGTCTATGAGATCTGTGACGGGTGCCGGCGCTGTTTCAATCTCTGTCCCTCGTTCAACACCCTGTTCGACCGCATCGATACGCATAACAGCGATGTCGCCAAACTGGCCGGTGACGATCTCGAGCGGGTCGCGAATGAGTGTTATTACTGTAAGCTGTGCTATAATCATTGCCCCTACACCCCCCCTCACCAGTACGAGCTCGACTTCCCGCGTCTCATGATCGCATGGAAGAAACAACTCGTCATCGAGAAAGGGGCGCGGTGGCGTGATCGACTGCTCATTCAAACCGATCTGATCGGCCAGGTCGGCAGTTTCACGGCCCCGCTGGCCAACTGGGCCATGCGGACGAGGTGGCTCCGCGTTCTCATGGAATGGATCGTGGGTGTCCACCGCGATCGGCGTGTGATCCCGTTTGCGACGGAGACATTCCCGCGTTGGTGGAATCGCCGACACCAGGCGAACACGAATGGAGCCGGGCGGCGAAAGGTCATTCTCTTTGCCGGTTGCCTGGTCAACTACCAAGCCACGGATGTCGGCAAAGCCGCGGTGCTGGTGCTGGAAAAGAACGGGATTGAAGTGGTGATGCCGCCGCAGCAATGTTGCGGCATGCCGGCCTTCGATCTCGGGGACACCGACACGATGAGCACGGCGGCCAGGGCGACGATGCAGTCGCTCAAGCCGTGGTTGGATCAGGGGCACGAGGTCATCGTACCGGTCCCGAGCTGCAGCCTCATGCTCAAACGGGAATATCCCGCTCTCGTTCCGGGGGATGAGACGTCGCGGCTCTCACAGCGGACATTCGATATCTGCGAATACCTCATGCGGCTAAAACGGGCTGGGGAGCTCTCGACGGAGTTCACCCGGAATCCTGGCCGGATTGTGTATCAGGTCCCCTGCCACCTGCGTGATCAGAATATCGGGTTCAAATCCAAAGAACTGATGGAGTTGACCGGGGCGACCGTCGACGTGGTTGAGCGTTGTTCGGGGCATGACGGCACGTGGGGAACCAAGACCGAGTTTTTCACCTTATCCATGGGCATCGCGGCCAAGGCTCTGCGAGACATCCAGAAGGCGCCGGCCGACCATGTCGTCTCCGATTGCCCCTTGGCGGCGCTCCAGCTGGATCAGGCAGGGGCGCCCGCGCACGCCGGCGATCGTCGCACCCTCCATCCCATCCAAATTATTCGAGATGCGTATGGATTGCCGGCATGAAACCATTGGCCAAAGGAGATCTCATTCCCTATGAAGACTATGAACGCATGCGGGATTCGTTTCGACAGCGGATCATCGAGATCAAGCGCCGCCGCCGGATTTCCGTGGGAGATCGCCTTACGCTGCTC
>JBOHOS010000858.1:0-13047 GCA_050731295.1 Nitrospiraceae bacterium
CCGCCCAGAACCGTTCATCCTGTGCGATCACCACATAATTGCGAATCCCGATGAACTCGTTCACGTTGAAGATCGGAAGCCGCCGATGAAAGCTCAGCCACACGGACTCGAGGATCGGCGCGACGGCGAAGAGGAGCATGAGCACAAGGGCAGGTCCGATGAAGAGATAGCCCCAGCTCCGTTCCGACAGCGTGGGGACTCGAGAAAAGAGCCGGCTGCCGGATGCGCTATCGGAGGGCAACGGCCGGCTCCACGGAAGGGGTGGCCTGATGAGGAATTACATCGGCGACACCGAGATTCGCCATCTGCTTTCGTATCGACACCAGGGCGGCTTCCGCTGTCTTTCGCCCGACAATGGCTGCGCTGAGCTCAGGTTGTAAGATCTGAGACAGGCTCAGATAGTACGGCGTGACCGGTCGTGGCCGAGCGGCCATGAGCACCGGGAAGACATCGTCCAACGATGGATGGGCGCGGCGCAGCGCGGCATCGGCGTACACGCTGCGCCGCGCAGGATGATAGCCCAACTCGAGCGCCAGCCGCTGCTGAACCGGCGGCGTGCTGAGAAAGGCAATGAACTCTTCGGCCAGCCGAGGATGAGCGGATCGGGCGGGGACCGCCAACATCCATCCGCCTAATGCGGACGCCGGCTGGTAACCGGGAAACGCGGGTAAGGTGGTGACCCCGACCTGTCCTCGCAAAGGAGAGTCGTCCTGTTGAAGCAGGGACCAGACGTACGGCCAATTCCGCATAAAGATCGCCCGGCCATCGGCGAACAGCAAGCGGGTGGCTTCTTCATCGGCGGTGGATACCAATTCGGGAGAGATCCCTTCGCGTATCAGATTTCGCATGAAGGCCAGCGCGATCTCGGCGCCGGCCATTCCGCTCGCCTCCATGATGTTCCCGCCATGGCTCCACATAAATTCCAGCGCGACGCAGACCAGCCCTTCGTACTGCTTGCCGGTCCAGAGAAATCCTTTCAGGGCCGGATCCCGTTCCGCATCCAACACGGTTCGCACCATGTGGACAAGGTCGGGCCAGGTCCGGGGGGGATCGAATCCATGGCGCGCCAGCAGATCGCGCCGGTAGTACAGGACGCCGGCATCGATGTACCAGGGAATCGCATAGATCTCGTGATCGAATGTCGCCGCCTGCAGGGCCGACTCGAAATAGTCGCCGCGTTCGGCCGGCGGGAGCAGGCGGTTGAGCGACCGGATCCACCCCGCGCGAGCGAATTCGGACACCCAAATGACATCGACGGCCAGCACGTCGAACGGGATATGCCGGCTGTCCAGGTTGATCGCATAGTATTGGTGCTGTTGGTCGGTCGAGGCCGGCAATACCTCCTCTTGCACCACCACGCCGGGATGCTCCTGCTCGAATTCGCGCAGCAATCCCTGGATCACCCCCGGATCTCCCGTCAGCTTCCCATGCTTGAAGACGAGTGTGGTGGTGGAGGAGGATTGTTCACCTCCGGCCGTGCACGACGCAAATAAGAAAAGAAGGCTAAGGTTGAGGCTAAGGATAAGATTGGGGCGGGCATTAAGAGTGAATGTGCTCTTTTTCATTCCAGCCCTTAACCTCACCTCAACCTTAGCCTTACAACTTAGCCTTACAAGTGCCTTAGATCATCTGGCGCCCTATCCTTCACCCGATCCGACAACCGCCGTTCCAAAAAATCTTTGGCCAGGTCTTTCGCGCCCAGCCCGAAAGCTATCGCGGCGGCCAGAACAACGCCGCCCAGCGTGATCCCGAAGCCCACCACGACGATGTGTTGCGCAATGCCGAGCTGCTCCATGGCCATCGCGGCGGCCACCAATTGCACCCCCCAACGTGCAAACGTCGCGACGGCGCGCGCCGGCGGCAGGCGGGAATTGACGGCCGCAATCAGCACAGCCTGCCCGACAAAATTCGAGAGCAGATAACCGGCGATCAGAATCAACAGCGCCGTAAACAGGTACGGGATGTAAGCTAAAAACGATTGGGCAAACCGATTGATCGGTTGCATGTTCAACGCGCTGAGCCCGGCGATCACGGCAAACAGAAGAATGACCCAGTAGACCGCCCGCGCCATGAGCCGGGAAGGGTCGGTCTTTACACCGCCCCGTGCCAGCGCGGCAGTGGCGTTGAGTCGATTGCTGAGATGATCCAACCCGATCACCCGCAACAGCCGCTCGATCACGGCGCCCATGACCCATGCCGTGACCCAGCCGAGCGATAGAATAATCGCCATCGCCAGAAGATTGGGCGAGAGCTCGAGCAGCATCGTGCCCAAGGCCGCCAATGGTGCGAGGAGAGCGGAGTCGATGAATTCTTTCATGATAGGCCCCTAGCTACTAGCCGGGGCAAATAGCTCGTAGCTACCAGCTATCAGCCACTTGCTGCCAGCTATTGTTATTCGCCTTTCCATCGTTGAATGAGATACGACTTGTTGCGTTCGAACGCCTGACACAGGGTTTCGATCCGATCCTCAGCTTCCAGAGAGGTTAATCCCTGGGTCTCAAGCACAAACGAGGCGGTTCGTCCCAGGTACAACGGGGTCAATGCCTTGAGCAGATGGTCTTGCGGCAGGACACCACGGTGAAACGATACCGCCGCATCATACACCAAGCGCGCCCACAAGTCCTCGGCGATGCGAAAGGCTTGCATGGGGCAAGCGGCAAGGGGAAGCAACCTATCGACGGTGTCCCCCGCCAGCATCTGGCGCCAGATGGGTTCCAGGTCGATCAGGCCCTGGCGGAAACTTTCGACCATCCGTTCGACATTGACGTGGATCGGTTCAACCCCGACGCCGTATTGAAACCCGAACAACCTGACCGCCTGGGATCCTTCCACTCCCTGCCACACGGGCTGGTGCTCTTCCATGAGGGCGAAGACCGCTCCAATGACCTGGACAAGCATCGCCGACAGGTCCGAAGCCGGGTCCTTGGGATTGTGGATCTTGGCGCCTAAGAAACTCTGGCAGACGCGAGCTCCGCTGGCAATGGCTTCCGTCGTCATCCATATATCAATGCCGAAACGGGCCACGTCGGATTCCCATACGTGCTTATCCGCATAGTGTTCCGCCAGCTTCCCGGAAAAGCCGAAATCGCCTCCGATCGGCTGGCGGATGCGCTGGCCGTACAAGGCACGGGTGAGCGGGTAGACGATGCTGTTGGTAATGGTACCGTCGTACTTGTGACGAAGATAAAACGGCGCGACGTAGTCGTAGCCTTCGTCGAGCACCGGCCGGATCAATAGCTCGATCCATTCCGGCGTAATACTACGCAAATCGGAATCGACCACGACGCAGGCCTTGGCGTTCAAGCGTCTCGCAATTTCAAACACGGTGCGAAAGGCGCTGCCTTTTCCGGGAATGCCTTGGTACGGCGTAATGATCTTATGCAGGGCGCTTTGCTGATCACTGATGAGCAACGCCTCGTAATCCACAATGGCCCGCGCCACGACGTCGGGCGTGCCGTCCACCGAGCCGCCGTCCGAGTTCACGAGCACCGCCCGGCGCCCTGAGAAATATTTGGCTAACCCGGCGCTCACGGCGCGAACGACGTGCGCAATCGTATCGGCATTGTTGTAACTGGGAATGCCGATCAGGATCTCCGTTTGGCCGATTTCACGAACTTGCGTGTCGGTCGCCTCGGTCAGCAGGGTCGCCGGCGAATTCATGCCGAACCGTCCGGTCTGACGGGCGTTGCCGGATAAGAAACGAACAACAAGATGGACAAGCTCGACCTCCGATCACTGCCGCCCAAGGCGAATTGAAAAGAAAAAGCATACACAGAATCGCCGGAGCACGCTGTCGGTTTCGCTGCGAGGCTTCGTACTCCGTGCCACAGTGGCCGGCCACCTTCAGTCCACCTGATCGAACGAAAGAGCAGGAACGGAATCACGCTCGCAGGCTGCGAAGATATCACCGATATCCGCATTCACAGACTCTCGACTGTGTCCACCCGCCCTAACATGCCTGCAACCATCCGGGTTTTCAACCCGTCTTCTGTAAAAGAGGCACCTAGTCCGGGGGCAGAGCCGGCAGAAGCCGCTGTTTTGAGCGTGGACAATTGCACCGCCTACGGCCAGGGGGCTATGATGCGCCCATGGCACGGTCCTCCGTAGATCAGTCAGGCGGGATGAGCCTGCAGACCAAAGTCTCCGGTGTCATCCTCTTGATCGTCGTGATTTCGGCTATCTTCGGTGAATACATCGATCGGGGGTCCATCTCTCAGGTCGCCAGGGATAATTTTCATGAAGAGATGATGGCGGTGGTCCGGCAGATCGGCGCCAGCATCACGACGCCCTTTGAGCTTCGAGATCGAACGATTCGCGAACGCGAACTCGACCGGCTCATGGCCTCCCGGCCGGACTTGATCGATGTCGCGATCTATGCCTTCCCACCGGACCCCCCGGGCGCGCCGGTGCTGGTTGCCAGCGCAGGAAGCACCATGCTGCCGGGATTGGAGCGGGCGCCCTCGCTGGTCGAACGCGCCGTGGCCACTTCCTGGGCCGTCAGCAACCCGCAGTACGACTTGCATCGACTTCAGACGGCGGCGCCGATCTCACTCGAAGGCAAAATGGTCGGAGCCGCGTATGCGGAATTTACAACCGCTCAGTTCAACGAGGTGCTCGAGTATCAGCGGCGCCTGTCCATCACCCGCCGGCTGCTGACGGGAGGGGTCATCGTTCTCGCCATCAACCTCTTTCTCTATTGGTATATGCACCGGCCGGTGCGCGCGCTGCTGACCGCCGTGAAGGCGGTGACCCAGGGAACCATGACCGCGACGGTCCCCGTGCACGGGCAGGATGAGATCGGTAAGCTGGCGGGCCGCTTCAATGTCATGGTAGAACGAATCCGCACGACCACGAAAGAGAACAAGGAGCTGTACGAGGCGCTCCAGCGCGCCCATGACAGCTTGCAGATCAAGGTCGACGAGGCGACCGCGGAAGTCCGGCAGAAAAACCGAGAACTCGCCAGGACCAATGAACTGCTCTCCAGCGCTCAGCGTGAGGCCGCGCGTGCGCAACGTCTCTCGGTGATCGGCCAGCTTGCCGCCACGGTGGCCCACAAGATCGGGACACCGCTGACCGCCCTGTCCGGTCACATTCAGCTTCTTCAAGAAGACCCGAAACTCACCCTTGAGGCCCGCCGGCGATTGCAGACCGTGGAAGGCCAGATCGAACAGACGTCCAGGATTATCCAGGACCTGCTCATCTACGCCCGCAAGCCGGAGCCGGTCATGGCACCCTTGGATTTAAACGCCTGTGTGGACGAATGTCTGGCGCTCTTGCGTCCGGAGATCGATCGGCAGCACGTGCAACTCGTCTCTGATCTCGATCCGGCCGTGGGAAAGGTTGACGCGGATCCGCAACAGATTCAGGAAGTCTTTTGCAATTTGATCGATAATGCCCTGGATGCGATGCCGCAAGGCGGCACACTGAGTGTCAGAAGCCAGATCATACCGCAACCGGCCGTCGGCACGGGACAATGCGTGGTGGAAATCGCCGATACGGGGCCAGGGATCGCCGACGAGCTGAAAGAGCAGATCTTTCAACCATTTTTCACCACAAAACGGGCAGGGCGCGGGACCGGTCTTGGCCTGGCCATAGCCCTTGAGACGATTCGGGCTCACGAGGGATCGCTAACCGTAGAAAGCGAGCCCGGCAAGGGCGCGCGTTTTGTCGTTCAGTTACCGGCTTCGGGAGGATAGCGATGCTGCAAGATTCACACGTATTGATCGTCGATGACGACAACGAGACTCTTGAGCTCCTCAAAGAGATCGTCAGCAAAGAGGGGTACCAGGTCGAGACGGCGGAAAACGCCCAAACCGCCCTGAACAAGATTGCTCAACACAAGCCCGACGTGGTCATCACCGATCTTCACATGCCGGGTATGGACGGCCTCGCGCTGCTCGCCGAAATCAAGGTCCAAGCCCCCGAGATCCTCGTCATTCTCCTGACCGCGTATGGCTCGCTGAAGACCACGGTCGATGGGATCAAGGCGGGGGCTTTCGATTATCTCAGTAAGCCGTTCATCGTGGACGAAATTCGATTGGTCGTCAGACGGGCGCTGGAGCACAAGCACGTCTTGACTGAAAACCAATCCTTGAAGGAGCAGCTCCGCGACCGCTATCGGTTCGATAACATGGTGGGGAGCAGCCCGGCCATGGTCGCGGTGTACAAACTGATCGCGCGGGTGGCCCAGACGGACAGTACGGTCTTGCTCCAGGGCGAAAGCGGGACCGGAAAGGAATTGGTGGCGCGGGCCATCCACTTGAACAGCGCCCGGAGCGCAGGTCCCTTTGTGACCGTCGATAGCGGCGCGCTGACCGAGACTCTTCTTGAATCCGAACTGTTCGGTCACGAGCGAGGATCGTTCACCGGAGCCGTGACGATGAAAAAGGGTCTGCTGGAGAAGGCCCATCTCGGCACCTGTTTCTTCGACGAGATGGCCAATATTTCACCGACGCTGCAGAGCAAATTGCTCCGCGTGCTGCAGGAGCGGGAGGTCAGGCGCGTCGGTGGCGGCGCGCCGATGACCGTGGATGTCCGCATGATCGCGGCCTCGAATAAGGACCTCAAACCCTTGGTCGAAGCCGGCACGTTTCGTGAGGACCTGTATTATCGGTTGAACGTCGTGACGATCACCATCCCTCCGTTGCGGGAGCGGCATGAGGATATTCCCGTGCTCGCGCAGTTCTTTGTGCATAAGTACGGGGCGGCCAAGGAGAAACCGGTGACCGGCATTTCGCCGGATGCCATGGCCCTGCTCACCAAATACCATTGGCCGGGCAATGTGCGCGAGCTTGAGCACGTCATCGAACGGGCGATCGTGCTGACGCCGCATCCGGCCGTTCTTCCTCACGATCTTCCCGAATCTATCAGGACGGCGACCACCCAGACCAGCGCACAGGGTAGCGGCTGGATGACTCTGGATACCCTCGAGCGGGACTACATTCTGCGCGTCCTGGACGCGCACCAGCGAGACGTCGGACGCGCATCGGAAATTTTGGGCATCCATCGGAAAACCCTTCTGCGCAAGCTACGCCGGTATGGAATGGCCTAGGTCGCGGTGAGTCCGGCCCGGACCCGAATAAGGCTACAAGCCTGGACACGCACCTAAGTTCAACACTTTGTCGGGACGGAATGTCTCTACCAGGACATTTTGTTCTAAGCCGTAATTCGTATGATGGTATTGGCGATCATCAATGCCCGCTCATGTTTTTTTCTGGCTATGCGGCCAGGATGTCCTATCCACCGAATAACCGGTCTCTGCATCTCCGTTGTATCCCATTGAGAATCCTCTAACCTCGCCTCAGCCTTCTCTTTGAGAAATCGGCCTGTCCTTTGCAGTGACTGGCGGTGGCCAGAATCGAAAATACGATCGACATGACCGTGGTTACACCCGAATAAGGAGATTCCTCGATGAAGATCGCTCAAATTTCACCGCTTTGGGAAAGTGTGCCGCCGAAACTCTACGGTGGAACCGAACGAATCGTGTCTTACTTGACTGAAGAACTCGTCCGCCAAGGTCACGATGTCACCTTGTTCGCAAGCGGGGATTCCGTGACCGCTGCAAAACTCGTGGCAGCGAGTTCCGAGTCGCTCCGTCTGTGCACCGGAATTTTTAATCGGGATGCCCCCATGGTGACCTTACTTGAGAAGGCGTTTGGGTCATCGGAGCAGTTCGATATCCTTCATTCGCATTTGGATTTTCTCGGCTTTCCGGTGGCACGGCGCTGCACGGCGCCCGTGATTACCACCTTGCACGGCCGGTTGGACCTGCCGGAACTCGTTCCGGTCTTCCAGGAATTCGGTGAAATGCCCCTGGTGTCGATTTCGAACGCCCAGCGCAAGCCGCTCCCGTGGGCCAATTGGCAGGCGACCGTCCATCACGGGCTTCCGACAGACCTGTATTCGTATCATCCGGTCCCTGGGAAATATCTCGCGTTCCTCGGTCGCATTTCACCAGAAAAACGACTGGATCACGCCATTGAGATCGCGAAGCGAACAGGGATACCCCTCCGGGTCGCGGCAAAAGTGGACCCGGCCGATCGCACCTATTTTGAAGCCGAAATCGAGCCGCTCATGTCGCATCCTCTCGTCGAGTATGTCGGCGAAATCTCCGATGAAGAAAAGGACGACTTCCTGGGAGACGCATTGGCGCTGGTCTGCCCGTATGACTGGCCGGAGCCCTTCGGCCTGGTTCTGATCGAAGCCTTGGCCTGCGGAACCCCCGTGTTGGCCTACCGCCGCGGGTCCATCCCCGAGATCCTTGAAAACGGTCGCACCGGTTTCATCTGTGAAACGCTGAACGAGATGATCGCAGTGGTGGACCAGATTTCAACGATTAACCGGGCAGACTGCCGGCAAGCGTTTGATGAGCGATTTACGGTGGAACGGATGGCCTTGGACTACGTCAACGTCTATCGCCAAATGGCCGGCGATGGACGCGACCAGATCAGGGCCGCCGAAACCGAACTGGCCGGTTCGCAAATCACCCTGGACACCTGGTAATCACAGGCTCTTAAGGAGCGCGTAGTGACCGATCAAGAACGTGCACGGACCGACCCGGACACCGGCTCCGGATCGGCGCGAGACGGCTGGGCCCTACTCAAGTCGAGAGATTTCGGGCTGTTGTGGTGGGGCCAGGTCACGTCCCAGATCGGCGACGGTCTGAACAAAGTCGCCCTGCTCTGGTTTGTGTATTCCCTCACCGGTTCCGCGTTGAAAATGGCGGTGATCGGGTTGCTCCAGACGCTTCCTCCTCTACTGCTTGGCCCCATCATCGGCGTCTTTTTGGATAGACTTCCGAAAAAGCCTGTCATGATCTGGGTCGATTTGACCCGGGCGGTATTGGTTTTATCGATACCACTCTTGCACGCCTTTGACGCCCTGACGTTGGAACGGCTGTACATGCTGGTCTTCCTGATCGCCATCGTCTCGACGATCTTCGGACCGGCTTTGGCGTCCTCAGTGCCTCTTATTGCGCCTCGTTCGCGACTGGTCGCCGCGAACGCTCTGATTCAAACCACCACGAATATCGGTGTCCTAGTGGGCCCGGCGATCAGCGGCCTGGGCATTGCTATGATCGGCGCGCAAAATGTGCTCTACGTGAATGCCGCGACCTTTTTTGTTTCCGCCCTGTGTCTAATGCCGATTCATATTCCGAAGCTGGAGGTATTGCGGTCCGCTCAGCAGGCCACCGCGTCGCTGACCCACGAGATGCTGGAAGGGTTTCGCTTTGTGTTCGTTCAGCATCGCACCGTGTTCGTGCTCATGATTGCGGCCACCTTGTACAGCTTAGCCATCAGCGCCTTTGTCTTCATGTTGCCGGTCTTCGCCAAGGAGCTCTTGAGCATGGGCCCGATTCAACTCGGCGGCCTCTGGTCCGCATTGGGTATCGGCATGCTTAGCGCCTCCGCGTGGCTGGCCTGGCGCAAGCAGGGCGACCTCCACGCCCGGCTCAAGATCATCTCCCGATCGATGGCGGTTGGCGGAGTCTCGGTCTGCGGTCTTGGCTTGCTCGGAACTCCGTTGATGTCCATGGCGCTGATTATTGTGATCGGCGGAAGCACGGCGCTCTTCACTCCTGTGGTATGGGCTATCCTGCAGGAAATGACTCCAAGCCATCTGCTCGCTCGAGTGTTGACGACCTTCAGCACCAGTGGAATGTTTTCCGCCATGGTCGGCATGACCGGGTTCGGATGGGCGGCCGACACGATCGGCCCTGCCGCCAGCCTGATGGGGATCGGATTGGTGCTGCTGGCAACCGCGCTCGTGGCGGCTCAATTCACCCGGTGGTGCGGAGGATCGCCGACAGTGCCGAACATCCTACCCGTTGTTTGATCAACGGCGACAGCCCTTATAACCTCTTCTAACCGGCCGGCCCGAGGCGGATGCGGCCCAGCGATCATTCCTGACAGCACGTCCTCGGCATCGGCATCCATAAAAGGAGGCGACAGATGACGAGGGTCTCCACGACAAGATCGGCATGGGCAACGCTGCTGCTAGGTGTGGTGTTGGCCGGGGGAGCCGCGTCCGCCGAGGAGGCTGGACCCAAGCCACAGGAACCCAAAGCGCCCCCACCGAAGATCCAGGAACAACCACCGAAGGCCCAGGAACAAAAGCCCCCGGAGCCCAAGAAAGAGGAAAAGAAAGACGAGAAGAAAGAGGAGCCGAAAGCTCCGGCTCAACCTCCCGCTCAAAAACCACAAGAGAGTAAACCGTCCGACTCCCCCGCTAAGGCGCCCGAGGCGAAGAAAGAGGAACCAAAGGCGCAAGACCCGAAGGCTCCATCGCCTTCCCCATCCTCGCCGCCTCAAAAAGCCCCGGAAAAGGCTCCGGAAACCAAGCCGGCTGAGAACGGCCCGGCGAAGCCCGCCGCTGTCCCGCCCATCATTGCCGTCAAACTTATGCTGATGGCCGATCCCCGACTCTTCCCTTACGAGATCAATGTGGAAGTCAGCGGGGACGTGGCCGAACTGTCGGGCAAAGTAGCCGACGAGAGCGAAAAGACCGCCGCCACGGAAATCGCCCGGGGCCTTGAAGGAATTAAGTCCGTCACCAATAACATCGAGGTGGCAAAGGATCTTGGCCGGACCATGGCCAAAAAGAAGGACGAGATCATCATCCAATACGTCAAGGACCGGTTTGGAAAAAGCAAAACGCTGGAAACCTCTCATTTCGATGTCAAATCGGAAGACGGTATCGTATCCTTGAGCGGCAAGACCAAGTTCTTGGTGATCGTGCTGGAAGCGGCCGAAGCCGCCCGGCAAGTGCCCGGCGTCAAGGCCGTGAGGACGGACGGCATTCGCATGGAGGGTTCGGATTGAACGACGATACAGCCGCCTTATTCCCTAGTGGAGAGCACCTCAAGGAGCCTGAACCCGATTGACCCCGGTGATCCCCCCTAGGATAAACGGCAGGGGCGCAGCGGCCCACTGTGAGTGATCGGCGGCTGTTATTGAGCCGAGATTTCAGTTTCGTCTGGTGGGGGCAACTCATCTCGCAGGTCGGTGACGGGATCACGAAACTCGCGCTTCTCTGGTTTGTCTATTCCATCACCGGCTCGCCTCTAAAAACAACCGTCATCGGCATGCTGCAGACGATCCCGCCGATCGTCTTCGGTCCGCTGATCGGCGTCTACCTCGACCGATTGCCCAGAAAACCCGTGCTGATCGGCGCCGATATCTTGCGAGCGGTGTTGATCGGGTTGATTCCCTGCTGGGTGGCGGCCGACGCCTTCACCGTCGAGCGGTTGTACATCCTGGTCTTTTTGCATGCCCTGGCGACCGCGGTCTTCGGCCCCGCTTTAACGGCGTCTATTCCACACTTGGTGAAACGGTCGCAATTCACAGCGGCCAATGCCTGGCTCCAAAGCACGACCAGCCTGGGCGTCATTTTAGGTCCGGTCTTGAGCGGGTTTGGCATTGCCGCGCTCAGCTCGCAGGAAGTCCTCTGCGTCAACGCCGTCACGTATCTGCTCTCAGCAGCCTGTTTGATACCAATCCATCTGCCCAAAGCGATGCGGCCGGTCGGCCCCTCCACCACTCCCTCTTCCACCATGAGAGATTTGATCGACGGGTTTCGGTTCGCGAAACAGCCGTTGATCCTTCTGTTGGTGGTGACCGCCGCCCTGTATTCATTCGGCACCAGCGCGTTTTCCACCCTCTTTCCGGTCTTCGGCAGAAAGATGCTGGATTTGGGGCCGATCGAAGTCGGATACCTCTGGTCGGCGTTGGGTGTCGGTCTGTTGCTCATGTCGATCGGGCTCATTCGATTGACCGAATGGCACTTATGGAGACGGATGCAGGTGATCGCCGTCTCCAGCGCCGTGAGCGGAGGAGCATTGTTTGCGTTGGCCGGCGCACCGGACCGGATCATCGCGGCTCTGTGCATGGTTGTGATCGGCGGAGGGTTAGGGGTCTTTACTCCAATCGCTTGGGGTGTCTTGCAAGAAATCTCCCCCGACCATCTGGTCGCCAGAATCTTGACCATTTATGGAACCGGCGCCATGGCGGCGGCGATTGCCGGCATGACGATGTTTGGATGGGTCACCCAGCAATTCGGTGAGCGCAGCAGCGTCGTCGGCATCGGAGTTGTCTTAGTGATGACGGCTGTGGTCGCGATTGGGTTTAGCCGGTGGATTCGACTCCCTCGAGAAGGAACGCCCAGTCTATAGCGGACAAGCTGTCCTGCTTCCAAACCATTACAACGCTTCGCATCTCTTCATCTTCCGACAGACAAACGTTCCGTTGCTTATCTTTCTTCTCCCATCTCCCTTGCTCTGCGGAGATCTGCCATCTCTTTGAAAATCATCTTGATTCGGTTTAATTCGATAAACGATTTTTTGGGGCCTACCCCTTGCTATGCACTGGACATAGTCTGGTGCGGGGGCTGGGGCTGATGTCACAGCGCGGTTACAAGGGAGAACGATCATGCTTTAATCGGTTCAACCGACCGCATATCGGAGCATCCGATAGTCACCAGGCGTACAGAGGGGAACGGGGAGCCATTCACTCATCTCATAATGTTAGGAGGGTCGATATGCGTTACGTGATTGCATTGGCGCTGGCCGCCAGTCTTGGCATCGGTCAAGCCTGGGCCTTGTTTGAAACGAATAAAGAACTGGCGGAGTCGGCCAGCATTACCATGGATGAGGCGATTAAGGCCGCCGTGGCCGTTGTTCCAGGCACAGCGGTCGAAGCGCAGCTCGGAAAAGAAGATGGGCGGACGGTCTATGAGATCGATATTATCGATGCGACCAAGAAGGAGCGGACCGTCTACGTGGATGCCCGGAGCGGCAAGACGATGAAGATCGACCGGTAACGACACGCCCGCATACGCCGACATCACGCCGGCGTATCCCCTCTCATTGATGGCGCCGGATGGTCGCCGTCCAGACTCAAGGAGGAGATCATGAAAAGAATCATCGGTGTGTTCGCCATTGCATCCATGTTGAACCTGGGCGCCGCCGCTGTCTTCTCGGCGGACCAGAGCATGCAGGGACAGAGCGAGAAAAAGAAATCGGACAAGCAACAGCGCAAGGCTCCTGGCGCC
>JBOHOS010000859.1:0-2288 GCA_050731295.1 Nitrospiraceae bacterium
CCTTAGGCATGGGCGGCATCAAAATGGAGCAGGCCCAGATGGGTGAGATGGACATGGGTGGCATGAAGATGGACGCTCCAGCGCCGGAAGCAAAGCCTGAGTCAAAACAGGAAAAGAAAGTAGACGGACTCTTCATCACACTGGCGACTGATCCTACGTCCCCACGCATTGGCGAGAATCGCGTTCGAGTGCAGGTGTCGGGTCTCTCCAACAAAGAGCTTTCGAGCATCACCGTGAAGCTGACCTATACCATGCCGATGCCCGGAATGGTTCCGGCCACAATTCCGATGAAACCGGGGAAAACAGGAAGCTATGAAGCGACGGTGAACTTAGGAATGGCAGGGCAGTGGGACCTGACCGTATCAGTTGAACGTCCAGGCATGTCGCCGGCCAAAGCAATGTTTTCAGTGACGGCGGGCGGCGGCATGTCGGGAATGTAAGGCTGTACTAATAGGTGGAGAAGAATGTCCGGAGAAAGGGGGGGGATGGTTATGAAAGGACCAATAGCGGCGCTCGTAGTGGTGATGGGGTTAACGGCTTGCACGATGGTGTCGGCGCCTCCTCACGATTTGGTGGCGAAGCATGATCATGCTGCGCTTGCGGCTTGGTATGAGAAAGACGCAGCTCATCTTAGACAACGGGCGAAGGATATGCAGGTGATGGCTGAGGAGTATCGAAAGAATCCAGACCGCGTACGTCAAGAGGCGGAGGTTCACCCACCGAAGGTCGACTTTATTCAGCAGTGCAAGGTCCTGGAGAAGATGTACACGCAGGCGGCTGAGGAAGCGGAGAAGCTGGTGACTGCGCATCGAGAAATGAGCCGAAAATGATAAGCCAGCAACCATAGCTGTATCAGCTATTGCCAATGGCGGCTGATAGAAGGGCGCGAAAGGCTCGTTCAAGGGAGGAATGTTATGCAATGCAAATGGCAGAACATCGTGAGAATGGGGGACAGCTTGCCTGGCTTGGCGCTAGGTGTGGTGATGGCTGGTTGTGGCGGTGAGAGTGCTTCGGTGTTACCGGCTCAGCTTGAACGAAGGCTGGAGTCACGTGGAACCGCCGAAGATCATTTGGCGGCGGCCCGGCTGTATCTGCAAAGAGTTCGAGTCGCATAGGTATCAACAGGACGCGACGGAGATCAAAACTGAAGAGGATCCAAAGGAGATCCGGCGCACGGGATTGCTCACCGCAGCATCGGAGATCCAAGAAGAGGCTGGCGCGCTGCGAAGGCTCTCAGAGGCGCATCACGAAATGGCACTGATGATGAAAAAGAAACGGGGCAAGGAGTCGCTGCACTAAGGGTCAAGCCACCAGTGTCGGCGGGTAGCAAGGGCATGCCGGGAATGAGACAGAGAGGAAACCATAATCAGTCGCATGATTCAAAGGAGGTGTCCTATGCAAGGCATACGGCGGAACATCATCAGGCACCAATCCGTCCGAGGGATCGCATCCAGCGTTCTGCTCATACTGGCCGTGACTCTGACAGGTTGTGTGGTACGGTCTCAGCTCGAACGTTCTTTAGGATCACAGGGAAACGCCGACGACCATATGGCGGCGGCCCTACTTTACCAGCAAGAGTCTCAGCGGCTCGAAGCACAGGCGCATCGGTACGAAAAGCAAGCAACGGGAATCCGGCCGTTGGAGGATCCGAAGGGCATCAGGCGCGCGGGATTGCTCATTTCAGCATCGGCGAACCGGCAACACGCTGTAGAGGTGCAGACGCTCTCCGCGATGCACCACGAAAGGGCGCAGACGATAAAAGCGCAACAGGGGAAGGAATGATTGTCGCCGGGAATCCAGGCCGACATCAATGACAGGCGGCAAAGAGCCGGGAGGAGCAGCGGGATGATCGAACGAGTGATCGAGTGGAGCGCGCGAAATAGCTTTCTGGTCCTCCTGGCGCTGTTCTTTCTGATGGGCTGGGGCGTGTGGGCCATCTACCACACGCCCTTGGATGCCATTCCGGATCTGTCGGATGTGCAGGTGATCGTGTTCACGGAGTGGGAAGGGCGCAGCCCGGACTTGGTGGAAGATCAGATTACCTACCCCATTATCACGTCCATGTTGGGCGCGCCCAAAATCAAGTCGGTCCGCGGGCAATCCTTCCTGGGACTGTCCTTTGTTTACATCATTTTTCAGGACGGTACCGACATCTACTGGGCCAGAAGCCGGGTCGTGGAGTACATGCAAGGGGTCACCGGCAAACTGCCCGACGGCGTCTCCCCAAGATTGGGCCCGGATGCCACAGGTGTGGGTTGGGTATTTCAATATGCGCTCGTCGATCGGTC
>JBOHOS010000860.1:0-4890 GCA_050731295.1 Nitrospiraceae bacterium
GGATAGTGTAGATAATAGCAAACACCAGCCCCCCGATGATGACTATGACGATCAGAAGCTCGATGAGCGTGAACCCACTTTCTGTATTGCGACGCTGTCTGCACATGATATCTTCTCCTCATGTTGCAAGTTGAACGATGGCCTCTGGGTGTCGTTAACTCCAATTCGCCAACAGAGAATCCCAGCAAGCCGTCACTCGTAACTACGGACTCATCCGGAGGTTGGATTTTGCCAGTATTTCTCTTTTTGGCTCGTCAGGATTTCGTCGGAGGGTCGGCCCCGAATCCCGTGCCTCGCCGGCATGCAATGAGAATCACAGCACGTTCCCCGGATAGCCGCGGTGTGAGACACTGCGTTCGCAGGACACTCTTAGCCCGCTGCAACAAAGCCGAAGTCGAAGCCCGGATCTCGCACGCTCGCGTTCAACAAACCCTATGGGGTGCTTCCTTGCTTTACCGATGCGAAGGGGCGGCCTACGTTGGCCGATTTCTTCAGGGTACTGGATGTCTATGCTGCGGGTCGGCTGGATCTGGATAGCGAGGGCCTCATGCTATTGACGTCGGATGGCAGGTTGGCGCATCGGATTACGGACCCGCAGCATAAGCCGGTGGCGGGAATTGACGAAGAGCGAGATTGCGCAGATCTATCGCGCAGGATGTTGCAAAACCCCCACGATTCTCATCAGGCACCACCTCAAACCGCCACTACCAGGGCCCATGCCGTGAAATCACTTAGCTAACTGAGACGGCGGTAGACTTCGCGCCGATGGCGAACATATGGATCGTAATCTGTAACGATTCGGTGTCAACTTCGTATACGATTTGATAGTTTCCCACCCGTTGCCGGTAGAGGCGCTCAGCTTCTTGCGGGATTGTGCGGGAAAGGGATCGTGTCTCAGGTGTTCGATAGATTCAGAATGCGCGAGATGAATTGCTTGGTAAGCGAGGCGAGATCCTTCTCGACTGATGGCCTGAAGACAAGGCTATAGGACGCCACACCTTCGAAGCCTCTTCTTCATATCCTCCAGGCTGATTGTTGGCTCCTCCCGCCGTTCGGCCATCATCGCAAGATCGTGCAAATCCTCCATGAGCCGGTCATACCGACACTTTGAAAGCACAACGGTTTCCTGCTTTGCCTTGCTTCTCGTGACCCGGCGTTCTTTCCTATAGCCACAAGTGGGCCCTCCTTCCTAAGATTCACATTTCTGGCACAGGAAATTGACGCTTGCAGGATTCACGCGAGCCGAAGAATACCTCAAAGCAGCCCTCGGGGACTCAACCCCTCGCAGCTATAATAAACTATGCCGATCGGCATATCATGTCGATCAGCGCTGTGGATATTGGTGACAATTCACTGCGGCATAAGTCGTTCCGTTGAGCGCTATTTAAAGAATGGGAGAAGAAGCTGATGTTTGAATGGCTGGCAAGCCCCGAGGCGTGGATCGCGTTAGGGACATTAACCGCGTTAGAGATTGTCTTGGGTATCGACAATATTATTTTTATCTCCATTCTTGTAGGCCGTCTCCCTGTGGATCAGCGGGCCTTTGCAAGAAGAACGGGGCTTGGTCTCGCCATGATTGCTCGCTTGGCCTTGCTGTTCTCTATTTCCTGGGTCATGGGATTAACCGAACCGTGGTTCACGGTATTCAGCCAAGAGATTTCAGGGCGTGATCTCATTCTGGTGGGGGGCGGGCTCTTTCTTTTGGCCAAAGCGACGCATGAAATCCATAACAGTCTGGAAGGCATAGAAGAGAGCGGTCATACGGTTGTGGCCGCCGGCCTGGGAATGGCGCTGCTACAGATTGCGCTTCTGGATATTGTGTTTTCGCTGGATTCAGTCATCACGGCGGTCGGCCTGGTTGACCATGTGTCTATTATGGCGATCGCGATTATCCTGGCGGTCCTCGTGATGCTCATGGCGGCAAAGTCCATAGGGGATTTTGTGGAGACGCATCCCACGATCAAGATTCTGGCCCTCGCGTTTCTTATTTTGGTAGGTGTCACACTCATGGTTGAAGGATTCGATGTGCATGTTCCCAAGGGCTATATCTATTTTGCCATGGCGTTTTCCGTCGCCGTGGAGATGCTCAATATTCGAATGCGTAAAAAGCGATCGACGCCGATCAAACTGCACAGTCGATACGCGAGTAGACGAGGGCAAGGAGAAACCTAACTGAAGACACATGCACGAGGTTCGCAGTGCCATCAGTTTCGTTTAACTGGTCATTGGGGGGTAATCGCTAACAGTTCTTGTTCGCGCTCTTCTCCTGATACAACCACCTACATTTGTGTTATGTTTCTGACTTTTCCCAGCGAGCAGGAATGGCACTCACCCGACGTCGGTTTCTTCAAGCCAGTGTGTCCGGGCTCACAGCGGCTGTGCTCGCTCCCCGATTACAGGCAGAGAGTATTCAGACTCAGACATTGCGCATCGCACTGTTGCATCTCGCCCCGGTTCCCGGTGATGTTGCCCATAACCGAAGGTTGATCGAAAAGGCAGTCACCACCGCTGCCGGATTAGGCGCCGCATGGATCACCACGCCGGAACTCATGATTTGTGGCTACTCCTTTGCTGACGCCATCGGCACGGAGTGGATCTTGCCGCAACCCGACCCCTGGATGACAGCGTTTTGCCGGCTCGTGGCCCAATTCCAAGTGACCGTGTTCCTCTCCCATCCGGAGCGGGATCGTCAGTCGAATAAGCTCCACAACACACTGTTCGTCATCGCCCCTGATGGCGCCATCCTTGGCAAACATCGCAAGATCAACACGCTGAAAATAGGCTCAGAGTCCTGGTCAAGTCCCGGCGAACGGGTCACGACCATTGCTGTCCCTCCTTTCAACAACGTCGGACTGTTGATCTGTGCGGATGCGTATTCGTTGGGAAATTGCACGAGCCTACAAGCTCAAGGAGCCCAGCTGCTGGTCTCGGCAGCGGCATGGGCTCCAGGTCTCCACGGCCCAAATGGCGAGTGGGAACGGTGTACGGAAGAGACCGGACTTCCACTGTTGGTGTGCAATCGGACGGGCCCAGACCGGACGCTCGACTTTACGCGGGGAGAGAGTGTGGTCGTCAAAGACGGGAAGCGGCTGCTGTCGTTTTCGTCGGACCGCTCCGCGATTGTCGTCATCGACTGGAATCTACGCACACAGAATCTCGCGACGCCGGAGTATCAGGCGGTCTATGTGTGACAGGAGCGATGCCCGCGATGAAACCATTCATAAAATGCTTGTTCGTCGCGCACTTATGGGCCTGCCCCGCTTGATTTACAAGACCCGCCCCCGTGGGTATACGCGATAATCACGATTGCTCTCATTGTGAAATTGGGCTAGCATGATCGCTCGCCCGGAATGCCGAATCCCCGACGGTCACAATCTCGTGACGACGTCACCTCCACGCGGGAGGCTTCCATGGTACAACGCCAATCCTTGCGCTTTCACGTTCAGCTCCCCACCAGCTTCTCAGGCAATAGAGAAAGAGGGTCCGGCCTCATCACTGAACTGTCCCTCGCCGGGTGCAGCATGATCAGTGAAGATGCCGTCCGGCGTGGCGCCACGCTGGTCCTGCACGTTCAGCTACCGGCCGAAGATGCGCCGCTTAAATTAGAGGCGTCCGTTCAGTGGGCGGACGGCCCGAGGTTCGGGCTGGAATTTTCGCGGCTGCGCCTCGAGGAGAAGCAGCGGTTGATCCACTTCATGGGTGCGCTGGAACGGGCGGAGGCGAATCGCGTTCGGCGAGCGTCATAATGGTGGATCGCGCGGTGCGCGACCCCAAAAGCCGGCGTCAGGTAATGGCGGAGGACGCGCGCGTTCAACGGGAAGACGGTGATGAGTTGGGGTGAGATGTTGCCAACTGGTCGACGAAGGTTTTGGCCTCGGTGAGGCTCAGTCCTTTCTGCATGCGAACGAGACGAATCGCGCCGATTTTGTCTCCCTGCTTCAGCGCGGCGTGGACGCTGTCCAGGAACAGGTCGGAAGAGGACGTGGACAGACTCAGCATGGTCCGAATCTTGACCGCGATCGCTTCATATTCCTCCCGAACTCCGCTCACATAGGCTCTGGAGAGCGGCACTTCCCCATTGTCGGTAATCAGCGCGAGCCGATAGCTGGGCGCCGTTGCGGTACTGCCTAACGAATGTTTGAAGCACGACCGACTTCACCTGGCTGAACGCCGGCATACCGCCCTGCGTCGAGGCGATCCCCCGACGCGACCACCGGATGCATCCCAAGGCCGGGTCGAACGCAAACCGGCTCCGCTCAAAGCAAAACAGAAAGCCGAACAGAAAGAAGGCGCTTCCGATCAGCGGAGTGGACTCGTTCAGGTCAAACGAGCCATGCAGCGCCCCGCGAAGCGTCGGTACTGTGCACAGCAATGCCGCGCCCAGCAGCAACCAGTCAAAGAACTGCGATGTAGACGTGACGATGAGCTTACCGCTCGACTCCGTGACGACGCGCATACGTACAAAGATAGCATGGGAAAAGGAAGAGGCAGTGGCGTTGTCTGATCTGCCTCCCCTGCGCAGACCGCGCGCACAAGATCCATCAGTAGCTCGTTGACGTAGCGGCTCCCGAACCGTATCCTGCTGCCATTTCTTCTCGTCCGAAAGGAACGCTGCGATGGAGACACGTCACCTCACTCATGAAGGGATCATGCAGCTCGGCACTGCGTTTTGGGGATCGAAGACGCTGCTGAGTGCAATCGAACTGGGATTGTTCACGGAGTTGGCCAAAGGCCCGCTCGATGCGAACGCGTTGACCCGCCGGCTGGGTCTTCATGCACGGAGCGCGAAGGATTTCTTTGACGCGCTTGTAGCCATGGGGATGCTGAAGCGGACGGGCGCCCGATACGCGAACACGCCGGAAACGGCCCTGTTCCTCGATCGGGCCAAGC
>JBOHOS010000861.1:0-1466 GCA_050731295.1 Nitrospiraceae bacterium
ACACAAGCTGATTGGTGTTCCAAGGTCATGGCTTGAGAAGCGACTAGAAGGCGCAGCCGACATGTTCGTACAAGGCCATCCGGCCAAATTTGAGATGTTTAAAGAGTCTTCTGAAGAAAGAAAAGCCATTGAAAAAGGCAGACCATTGCCGTCTCCGAAATCAGGCACAGCTGCTTCGCGACGGAAAATTGAAATCGAGCAACTCATCCGTAGAACGGATAATAAAAGGTTTCTGCAGTCGCTCTACGGTGGTGTCTGTCAGATCTCAGGGGTAATCCTCAGGCTTCCAGCTGGCTCATTTACTGTCGACTGTGCCCACATACGGCCTCTGGGCATTCCGCATGACGGCCCCGACGATGTAGGAAACATGCTATCGCTCTCCCGACGATGCATCGACTGTTCGATCGAGGGTGTATTCGAATAGATCCTACCAGTCTAAGAATTGATCTGCTCCATGGCAATGATCTCCCACATTTGCCTAAACTGTACATCAAACCGGAACACCCGCTATTTAAGGATCACATCGTTTATTACAATTCGCACCTTTCTTGATTGAGTCGACAAGCGAAGCGGTGGTCTTTTCTCCGCTAACCGTTTCAAGTTCAGAAAAAGTCCCAGGAATCGTTTTGGCAACTCTAAATCGGTGACCTGCAGCTGTGCTGCAAGGCTTGCGGAGCGTTATCAGAGACGCATGGTGAATCGCTCAGCGGAAGCGGTGGCGCCCTGTGGCGCTTGCTGTTCGAAGCTGCGTTCTGAAGCTGGGACGAGGATCAGAAAGGTGGCTTCGGGAACCTTCGCTGAACGGGGTATTGCGCTGAGAATATCCTGCCCAGCGATGTTGTAAACGACACGATCATCGCCCCACCCGCAATTTCTAATAGGCTTCCTTTTGTAACGGCACCCCGTGCGGCTCGGTAAGGAACAATGGACCTTCTACTTTTTGAAGATGAAAGTAGGTTACGGCGGGCGCCGTCAGCCTCACGGCTGAGCAACACGTCCGGAGTTCACCCGCCGCATTGGCCAGTAGGAAGCTCGAAGGTTTTGAAGCTCGGGTCTACGACGTTGGGACGCTCGGCGCGCGGCGGGCATTGGAGATAGGGCTTGAGGTCGCGCAGGAGTTCGTTCTTTTTTCGTTTTGCGATGTCGCAGGCGGCCGGTGTGCAGGATTTTTCGAATTCTTCAGCGGCTCGAACCGCGGTCGCGGCATTTCGGCCGGACTCCACATCCAGCCACGCCGTGCGATTCCGAATCGCCTGATCCAACTCCGCCAGATGCTTGTCTAGCCCATGGAAGTGGTTGTCCTTTCTGCAGCGACTGCGCACTCCTGAAGCCGGAGCAAAATCGCACTGTCGATCGCGCAGTTTGGATTCCTCTCGTATCAACTGCTGGGCCTCATGAGAACATTTGAAATACTCGTCGGTGTATTGCGGCCCGTGGACCTGTATGAAGTCATCCGCTCGTCCCGG
>JBOHOS010000862.1:0-4517 GCA_050731295.1 Nitrospiraceae bacterium
GTCACGCTGTGGGCGGCTCAACTTCCCAACGCCTACCTCACTCCCATACGGCTATCATCCGGCCAGGACGAGGAACAGCCGGGGTTTTCCATCGAGGGATGGCCGGCCGATTTGGGCCGAGGCCGTGACCAACCGGTTTTTCTGCTTCTCGCCGATCCGTTTTCGACTCCGATGGACGGCGTCCTGTCCATGATCGCGGACAAAACCCCGGGCTCGACCGCCATTGGCGGATTGGCCGGCGGAGGCCACGATCTGGGTGAAACCCGGCTGTTGCTCAACGACGAGGTGTACGATGGCGGGCTCGTCGGTGTCGCCATTTCCGGCCCGGTGTCGATTCGAACCGTGGTCTCGCAAGGGTGCCGACCCATTGGCGAGCGATACGTGATCACGCGGGCCGAAAACAATGTGATCTACGAGCTGGGCGGAGCTCCGGCCATGGAACGCCTGCAAGCCATGTTCGAATCGCTTCCGCCTCAGGAACAGGCGCTTGCACAGAATGCCTTGCACCTGGGTATCGTCATCGACGAGCAACGCAGCCGGTTTGAGCGCGGCGACTTTCTGGTGCGGAACTTGGTCGGGGCGGATCGCAGCTCGGGCAGCGTGGCGATCGGAGATCTGGTGAAAGAAGGGCAATCCGTGCAATTCCATGTTCGAGACGCGCACTCCGCGAGCGAGGATCTGCACCTGTTGCTGGCCGCATCACGTTCCCGGCATGATAAGCCGCCGGGAGGGGCGCTGATATTCAGTTGTTGCGGGCGAGGGCGAGGTCTCTTCGGAAGCCCGCATCATGACGTGACCGTGCTTCGAGAACGGGCCGGAAATATTCCCATCGCCGGATTCTTCGCTCAAGGCGAGATCGGGCCGATCGGCGGCGCCAATTTCCTTCACGGCTACACCGCCAGCGTCGCGCTCTTTTCTGAAACCACCGATCGGTCCGACAAAGGAGAGTGAGAATGAACCGACGTTTCATCATCCTAGTGATGATGGCTCTTTTCGCAGTGACGCTCGCGACCCCTTCCGGCGCTGAAGACAAGGCCGGGGGAAAAGCGGCGGGAGGGCAACCCATCACGACCGCGTCCGGATTGCAATACATCGACGTGACGGAAGGAACGGGACGCCAGGCCGAGCTCGGCGATACGGCGACGGTGCATTACACGGGCTGGCTTGCCGACGGGACAAAGTTCGATAGCTCGGTGGATCGTAAAGAGCCGTTTTCATTTCGCGTTGGGGCGGGACAGGTCATCAAAGGATGGGATGAAGGTGTCAGTTCCATGAAAGTGGGCGGGAAACGCAAATTGATTGTTCCTCCTCAACTCGGCTACGGCGCACGCGGCGCCGGCGGAGTCATCCCGCCGAACGCCACCTTGACCTTCGACGTCGAACTGCTGGGACTGCGGTAACCGGATGCTGAAAAAGGCCTATTGCACCCGCCCGCCTGGGGCGGGTGCGTGTAATTAACTTTTGAGCATCCTGCAGAGTTAATGAATGAAACGAACACCGATCTATGACGCGCATGTCGCGTTGAACGCCAAGCTGGTGGATTTTGCCGGCTGGGAGATGCCGATCCAGTATTCCGGGGTGGTGGACGAATACCAGGCAGTCCGCACGGCTGCGGGCTTGTTCGATGTCAGCCATATGGGACGGATTGCGGTCACAGGTCAGGGCTCCCTGGCGTTTCTGAACCGCGTGACCACGAATGACGTGGCCAAGATCGCAGTCAAGCAATCCCAGTACTCCATGGTGTGTAATCCGGAGGGTGGAATCAAGGACGACGTGTTTATTTATCACGTCAAGCCATATCATTTTCTGGTGTGCGTCAACGCGTCCAATCAAGAAAAGATTCTCACGTGGCTGAATGAGCAGGTCGCACACTACCAGGCCTGCACGGTGCACGACCGTTCAGGCGAGCTGGCCCAGGTGGCGCTTCAAGGGCCGGCTTCTCGATCTATTTTGGAATCGTTACATGTCCCTGATCTGGCCGCATTGAAGCCCCGCCACTGTCTGGAAGTCGAGCTGCTGGGCACGGCTTGCCTCATTGCCAGAACCGGATACACCGGAGAGCCCGGATACGAATTATACATTCCGTGCGAGCAGGCGCTTTTTCTCTGGAACGAGCTGCTCCGATGCGGTCGAGCGGCTGGTCTGAAGCCCGCGGGCCTTGGTTCGCGGGATCTGTTGCGATTGGAGATGGGCTATCTGCTCTACGGGAATGACATCATGGAGGAGACGACGCCGTTGGAAGCGGGGGCTGCCTGGGTCGTTGATCTTCAGAAATGCGACTTTATCGGCCGGGAGCGGCTCAAGCAACAACACGATCGCGGGGTGGCGCGTCGCTTGGTGGCATTTGAGTTGCTGCAGAAAGCCGTGCCTCGACATGGATTCAAGATTTTCTCGAACAGTCAATCGGCCGAGAAAGAAATCGGCGAAGTGACGAGCGGAAACCTGTCTCCCATTCTCCAGAAAGGGATCGGTCTTGGCTATGTCCTGCCGGAATCGGCGGCCGTGGGATGTCACCTGACGATCGACATCCGTGGAAAGATGGTGCCGGCCGTCGTTGTCAACCCGCCGTTTTATAAACGCAAGGGCGTTTGAATGTGAAATGAAAATTTTTGCATTTTTAATTTTTCCTTTGGCATTGGCACTGCCTCTCGCCAAGGGTCGATGATGGTCAAGACGATTTATACGGGCCGGGTCGTCACGCTTAACCTGGAAACGGTCACGCTTCCCAATGGCGTGACCGTCGAGTTGGAAGTGGTCCGGCATCCGGGAGCCGCCTCGGTCGTGCCCATCAAGGACGACGGCACCGTGATCCTGCTCCGGCAATACCGGCTCGCCGCCGCCGGCTACATCTATGAAATTCCCGCCGGGAAGTTGTATCCGGGCGAAGACCCGATGGATTGCGCCAACCGCGAGATGGAAGAAGAGATCGGCTATCGCGCCACGCGCATGGAAAAACTGGGCTCGTTCTTCACCGCGCCGGGATTTACCGACGAAATGATGCATTTGTTCAAGGCGACGGGCCTGGTGCAGGGCCGGCAGAATCTCGAACGGGATGAAGTGCTCGAGGTGATTGAGATGCCGCTCGAAAAAGCCATCGCGCTGATCAAAGACGGCGCTATCCGGGACGCCAAGACAATCATCGGGCTGCAGTCACTATATCTTCGTGAGCGAGGCCCATAAACGGACTATCCAACAGGCCATAGGCCTGCCGGCCGTCCTACTACTTTCCTATGGCATACCCAAGGGTGATGAGATAAATGGTGTCGCTCCTTTGGATGCCTGGCGGTGGATTGCTGTTGTACCGATACGTCACTTGGGGTTTCATCACCAAATTCTTATAGATGTGAAACACGGCGCCCGTGTCGGACGTGAAATACAGGTCCTTTGAGTTTTCAAGCGACGGAAACGCTTCATGGTAGTGAAAGAGCGTGATGTGATCCTTGATGATCGGCCAATCCCACTTGATTGACCATCTCCCGCGGGTCGAGGTCTGATCCAGTTTCGTCTTGAAATCTTCATTGAAATAGGCCAGACCGGCTTCGGCATAGAGCGTCATTTCTGAAAGCCAAGAGCTGCTGAAATCGCCCTTGTCTATGAACTGATAACCGGGGCCGGTGGCCAACGCCGTGCGAAGATTCAGGTCTTGGAACGTATCCTGCTCGAAGTAGGAGCTGGCGAACCAAAAGAACCGTTTCGTAATAAAGAAATCGAGCTTAATCGTGCCGCGCGCGTTGCGAGCGGCGACTTGACTGTTGCTCTCGCCGTAGACATAGCGCCCAAGGATGGTCAGCCGGAGCTTTTCGCTCCTTCCGACCAACTCGAACAGACCGCTCACGTTCTTAAACTCCGAATTTCCGCTGGCGCCCGCAATGCCAAGTGTGGCGTTGCCTTCAAATATGACCGGAGGTTTATTGATCGCGGTCACCGATTCGATCGGGATCTCGACCGGAGTCGTCAGCGGGTCAGCCTTCAGGAGGAGCTGGCCTTGTTTGCCCTCCAGAGCCGTTCCCAAAATGGTGGTTCCTTCCTTCAACTTGAAGGGCATGGGCTGATGTAAGGTCAGTTGGGTAACATCCGACCATTTGACCGTCACGATGCCATCTGCGCCCCCAAACCCTGTTTTGATCCGAAGCAGGCCGTTTTCTAGATCCACCACTTCTCCATAGATCATGCTTCCATCTTTCAAGGTTACAAGGTCGAGGCCTTCGGCCCCTAGGCCCGTGCTGAACAACGGCACAGTGACAAGAATGAACGCGCAGAAGACGATCCGGTAGATGAAACCGCTTATGATGGTCAGTCGAGTCATTCCTTCTCCCGTTGAGAGTGTTTTGTCGGCACCCGTCGACTCACGAAGTTGAAGCGCTGTGAGGGATGATTCAGAGTGCAGACGATGGAAGAATAATCGAGCGACAATTGATGCACGTTAGCCGCTCATTGAACGAGGTATTGTCTCAGTCAAGTTACGCATCTCTTAATCGGTCCGAGCGAGCAGATCAATGCGTGGCGCTGCATGGCAC
>JBOHOS010000863.1:0-1681 GCA_050731295.1 Nitrospiraceae bacterium
CCGGCATATAGCGCAGGAATCGCCGCAGCAGCCGAAAAACCTGCACCGGGTAGTGCAGCAGCTTGTAGAGAAACAGGCGCCGCAGTCCGGCGCGGCGCTCATCGTTGATCACCTCGCCGGGAAGGCAGGTTGGATCAATCTCCGAACACTTGAAGTACTTGTACCAATCGGTCACCTCGCTCACCAATCCGCGCTTCACATATTCCTGCCACAGCGGCGTCCCGCGGTAAACGCACAGCCGGTTGAACCCGAACGTATCCAGCGGCAGTTTTGACGCAAAGTCGAAGGTCGATTTCATATCCTCGACGGTCTCGTCCGGATTGCCGACGACAAAGAAGCCATGCACGATCTCGATACCGGCCTGCTTGGCATTTGTCACCGCCGTCTCCACCTCCTCCAGCGTCTGCTCCTTCTTCAACCGATCCAATATTTTTTGACTGCCGCTCTCCACTCCAAACATGAGCGTGCGACAGTGCGCCTTGGCCATCGCGGGGAACAGATGTTGGGCGACCGAATCCACCCGTCCTTCGCAACCCCACTGGATGGTAATGTCGTTCTCATTGATACCTGTGCAGATCGCTTCGATGCGCTTAGGCTGCAATAAGAAGTGATCGTCCACAAAATAGACCGATCCATATCCAAGTTCTTGAAGGTATTTGAATTCGTCCACGACGTGCTGTGGGCTGCGGGAACGCCACTTCCCCTCGTTAAAGATGGGAATATCGCAAAACACGCAGGGCCAGGGGCAGCCACGCGATGTCTGCATGGTCGTGAATCGCTCCATGGAGAGGACCGCGGGCACATCGAGCGGCATCGACTCGACGAAGTCGAGCGGCAAACTTTCACGATCCGGAAACGGCCATTGATCGAGGTGGCGCTCCATCGTTCGGTTCGAGTTATGAACGACCTGGCCGTCCTTCGCCCACGTCAACCCGCCGACGTCGTGCGGGTCATCCAAGCGCTCGACCAGATCGAGGATCAGTTGCTCGCCGTCACCACGGCAGACAAAATCGACCTCGGGGCACTGGAGCTTGACCAACTGGGCATTAAGACTGGCAAACACGCCTCCGAACGCCAGCTTGACCTTCGCGTTAGCGGCGCGGATTTGGCGAGCAAGAATCTTCGCATAAGGATAGCTGGTGGTACTGAGGAAACTCAACCCAACGAGCGACGGCTGTTGCCTCTTAATCGCGTCAATGATGACGTCATTGGGGGTGTCAGGATTGGCCTGATCGAACATGACGCATTCGTGACCGGCGCGTTTCAGCACGGACGACAGCGACATGATGCCGATCGGGGGGAAGCCCATCACTCGAATATGCCCGTTCTTTGCGCGAGTCTTGGCGGGAAGCGCGTAGAATTGAGGATCGCGGACGTGGACGAGGAATATCAGCATGAGAGCCTCCTCTCCTCTATTGAACAGCGACCCGGTCCTCTTTGCTCACCGTCGATCGCTTGCCGCAGGTTGGTCCTCATGCTGCCGAGACGCAAAGTTCGTGCTCGCATTCCCATTCCTCATGAGCACCGCGGCCTTTACATTCAGGCCGTTGGGTGGGCCGGATCGCGTTGACGCGACCGGTAATCAGAAACTTTCAGTGAACCAAAGCCCGAGGAGCTACGATTCGCCTATGAAGGTCCTAGAACTTCCTACCGACGAGCAGATCTTGATGAGATGTTGAAG